>JAUQXC010000496.1 GCA_030834825.1 Thermoflexales bacterium | reverse complement strand
CGGATCGAAGTTGTTGAGGACGGTGCCGCGATATTTGCCGTAGTATTTGTCGGTCATGGCACCACTCGCGGTGTTAGCGAGATCAACCCATCGCGCGCGAGCGTGAAGTTCTGCTTGTATTCACCCCGCTTGAGATTGTGTGTCACGCTATTCACGTAGTACAACCCATCGTAAGCCAGGCCCGCGCCGCGCACCCCCACCAGCATCCGCGCCCGCAAAATTTTTCCGTAGCGCAGCACGTCGAGCGAACCGTTGGCGCTGATGGCCTCGGCGTTATTCATCAAGAATCCCAGGATGCCGCGCGCGGCTTCGTCGGGTCGCTGCTGGGCGACGTCGTTGGCAAATTCCACTTTGGCGGGCAGTGTGGGCCGCGCGCCAAGCGGCGGTTTGAAGGCGTTGATGTTGGGCACCGGGATCGGGATCGGAATCTTCTTCGTAAACGGATCGAGCACTGTGTAGATGCGCACGGTCTTGGCGAGTCCGTCCAGCGAGAACGACAGCGATTCGACGTTGTTGCTCGCATCCAGGTTGACGTTCAGCGCGGACTGCGGCACGGGCAGGTTCACATCCGGCCCAAAGTAGGCGATGCTGGTGCCGGGTGCCGGACCGGGTTCCACTACAAAGATATAGCCGCAACGCTGCGCCAGGCCTCTAATGTAGGCCCGATCGGTGGACATGGTCTGGTATTCAAAGCGTTCGGTCGGAATATCGACGATCGTCAGGATCGGCGGAATGACCAAGGGCACCACGCCAAACGCCGCATAGGGTGCGAGTGCCGCATACACTTTGGCGACATCAGGGATCGCCGGGTAGGGCCGCACGATCTGGATCACGTCCATCAAAACGCTGAGGTCTTCGCCGGTTACAGTAATGGTTGATTGGCCGGGGTCGTTGCTGGGTGAAACGTCCTGTCGCGTGACGATGCCGTCCATGAGCACGTTCGGAAAGCCGTTCACAGTGGCGATGATGATCACGCGCGTCACGATGGGATCGAGATAACCGGCGGGCAGCAGCGTCGTGAGCAGCGGCGAGTTTTTGCCCGCCGCAAAGCTGAGCTGAAAGCCGCTGCGTTCCTTATCGTGATTGACCTGCACGCTGGTGAGCGCGTCGATCACGAATTGCGGCGCCGGGATCGGCACGGCCGGCCCGATCAAGAGCGTGAGATGAACGCCTTTAAGCATTGGGAGTTCCTGGGATCCCTTCCGGCAACGTGATGCGCAAACGACGGCCCACGGTCTCAGTCAATTCATTCGGGCGCAGGGCGGCGTTCGCGTCGCAGAGGCGCCAGAATTGTTCAGGATCACCCAGATAGCGCGCCGTGATGTTATCGAGGCGCTCGCCCTGGGTGACTTCGTGCTCTTGCAGCAACGCGAAGCGATCGGGTTGCGGCAGAAATCGCCGCCGCACGTAGATGATGATCGTGCCGTCGGGCGCTTCCAGCGTCGCCGTTTCCAGGCCGTAATAGCGGCTGGTGGGCGGGAACGGCGGCGACTTCAATCCATCGCGCTGCAACAGCGCTTGCAAGGCTTGAGTAGAATCGGTCATGGCAGGCCTCCGATACCGAGTGTGCCAAAGGTAGCGTTGGGACTTTGCGCGGCCAACTGTTCTTTGGCTTGTAGATACGTCATGAACAGATTGCCGCCTTTGTGATCGAAGGAGAGATCGTCGATGCTGAGCACGCGCATCCCCAGGCTGACCTTGGCGCGAATCGGATTCAGGTTGACGTCGAACGCTTCTTCGGTGATGCTAAACTCGGTCAGGCGCACCGGCAGGATGCGATTCTTGCTCCAGACAAAGAGCGTGAGCGGCGCTTCAGCCGCCACGATCTCCAGTGTGCCGACTTGCGCCAGCTGATTGTTGGACGAGAGCTGCGCGCTGGTCGGATACACGATCACCTCCAGCGCAGCCAACTGCGGATGCAGCCCGATCTGCGTGGCCGGCCCGGCGGCCAGCTCCAGCTGATCGGTGGCATCGATCTCCGCGTCGAGTTTGATCGTTTCGACGGGCGGCCCTTTCAAGCGCAACGCCTCCGATCGATCACCGCTGTCTGCGCCGACGCCTTTGACTTGAAAGGAACGCGTCAAGGTATCCGGGTTGTATTGCAGCGCGATGATGCGCTGCACCGCGGACGTTTGCGGATCGATTAACACTAAGCCGCCTTTGAGCAAGCGCGGCGAGCCGGG
Organism: Thermoflexales bacterium; assembly: GCA_030834825.1. Taxonomy (GTDB): domain Bacteria; phylum Chloroflexota; class Anaerolineae; order Fen-1058; family Fen-1058; genus Fen-1058. The sequence goes on along the minus strand of JAUQXC010000496.1, from coordinate 24,867 downwards.
AAAATTGGTCATCGTTGGTTGCCTTTACAGTTCAAGTCAAGCCGGGAGACAGGCTCAGGTCGATCGACCGGCTGTCTCTCAGGGCACATCGTAAGCGAAATAAGCATAAGCATCCGGCGCGTACAGCGTATCGCTGCGCGCAATCACCCGGACGAGCGCACCCACCACGGGTATCTGAACCGCCCATGACCCGCGTGGCGTCATCTGGCTATAGTCTGAGTTGGGTGCGCTGCTGTAGTAGGGACGATCGGCCGCCCACAAGGCTGAGTGCGCTATCTCGTGAATGATGGTCGCCACCCGTTCTTTTTCCGTGTCCGTCAGGAAGGGCGGACACACATGTAGGTTGCCCAAGAAGATCCAAGCCTGGGTTGTGGGATCGCCGCACTTCGTTTCGCATTCAATGACGAGGTCGTCGCGCAGTTCATTCAAGATCAATTGGAAATTGAAGCGAACGGTGCGCACAAACTGCTCGTCCACGCCCCCGGTGGCGGATGGGTCATAATACTGATTGAAGACCGCCTTCTCGGCCGGGCTCATGCCCACCCAGCCTTTGCCCAAAACCTGAAGCGCGTGCTTGACTTTGTCGATGGCCAGCCCGACGGTCTTGCGCGTATCCGGGATGGTGTTCATCGGGCAATCTTCGAAGGCTACGTCTTGAAGAACAGGCCCCAGGACTTTAAGGGCACGCTGATAATCACGACCTGACAGATCGCCGCGCAGGTCGGCGATGAGATCGCCATACTTCTGGCGGTAGCGGCCCTCCATCGCTTCAATGTCGGCGTTATTTCCGGCGAGCGTGTCCAACACGCGGAAGAGGGTAGCCTCAGCGGTGCCCAACCCCGCCATAGCCAAATAGATTTCGTCTTCGGACTCCAGCAGACCCTGATTGAGCAGCATGAGGGCGTGAGTCAACTCAGAGCGGCTCAACTCGTCGCGCAGATCGGCCTCCAACGCACGGCGGGTGCGCCGCTGGTAGGCATCTTTAATCGCCTGGCGTTCGGTGGGCGTCCGTCCGGTGAGCGCCGCATAGATTGATTCCTCATCGGTGCCCGATCCTTTCATGGCTTTGTCCAGCTGGGCGGCCACCATATCGGCCAGCCCTGCTTGCTGTTCCGCAGGTGTGCCTTCGGCCCCCGGCGCAGCAGTGGGCGAGAAGATCGCCAGATGCTTCATCTCCGACTCGTTTAGCTCGTCCTGCAAATCGGCTAATAGATCACGGCCTTTATACATTTCGCCATAGACGCGGGCGATTTCATTGACCTGATCTTGAGTGCGCCCCGCTAAGGCCGAATAGATTGCTTCCTCGTCTGTACCCCAACCCGCCATCGCGGCGCGCAGCTGCCGCGCAATTTGCCGCAGCATTTCCAGCGTGAGTCCGCCTGCGGCCGGCGCAGGTGCAGCGGGATCAACTTGTCGTTGTAGGGGTGCCGGCCCCGAAGGATTTGCCTGTTGCACCACATGGGTCAGTTCGTGCGCGAGCAGGTGTTGTCCGGTGGCTGTACCGGGCGCATATTGCCCGGCAGCGAAGACCACATCTCGCCCCACGGTGTAGGCCAGAGCGTTGACGGCCCGCGCCGACTTGGCCGCCTGGGCGTCAGTATGCACGCGCACCTGACCAAAGTCGTAGCTTGGCGTGAAAGTTTGCGTGGGCAGCTGGGCCTGCGTCACAGAATTCGCCACCTGATCCGCCTCTTGTTCACATTCATCGCCTGGGCGGTTAACACTTAACGCACTGGATGCAGAAAGGGATCTCGCTGCGTGGGTGCGCACCCGACTGAGATCGTATCCAAAACGTGGCTCCACGAAGGCACGTGTCTTGGCCTCGAGCGGTTGGCCGGGCGAACGTAGCACTTCATGCACAATGGGCGGCACTTCAAGTCCAGAGGATGAATCGATGGCTGTCCGTTGTAATGTGCCCTCGCGTTTCCGGCGGCACTCGTCACATTCACTGCCGTTGCCACTGTGCTGGCCGCAAGCGCACTGGCGTTGCAGCAGGACGCCTGGCGTGTTGGTCAGGCTTGGTGAGGTTGCCTGTGGATTGGACCAGCGCTGTAAGTGGCTCATCTTCAGCTAGAAGATCCCTTTCTCTTCTACGTTGAACAGATATTGTTCCCAGTTGTCCCAAATGAACTTGAATTCAGGTCGAGGAGCCCTGCCCATCGAATCCGACCACTGCCTTTTCAATTCATCCCTGATTTCGGTGCGGTGGCGTCGCGCGAACTCTAATAGCGCTTGGGCGACGGGATAGTAGGACCAGTGCCAACGCTCCGCTGTGTAACCCTTGCCATATCCGCCCTTCGTGTCGAAGGGTTGAATAAAACCGTAGGTTGCGGCATTCGGTACCAGCCAGCGATAAACGTCTGCAAAGTCGCCACTGCCGGTCCATGCTTCAGCGGTCAGGTCTTTTTCCCCCGTCTTGCCTGTTCTGCCAAAATCGAAATCGGTGCCTGCATGGTGTCGCGACACGCCCGGTGCCGACGACGTCATCAGGATTTCCTTTTCCTTTTCCTCTGAGCTCAACTTGGACCAGCAAGTTTTATGTTTTGGATTGGAGGGATCCCACTCGCGCTCCGCAGCGTCGATAAGTTTGTCGGCGGCGCACGTTGCCCGGGCGGTACTCGAGATATGGCCGAATTTGTCCCCGGTAAATTTAAATTTGCGCTGCCAGATGGATTCCTGCTCCGAGAACGAACGCACTTCCGATCGGATGATGCCGCCTTTGGGCTGGCTCACCCCGGCCGCCTTCAAACTCTTTTCCATGGCCTTGATCAGGCAGCCCTGCTGCGCCTTGACTTCCTTAAAGGCCTCGGCAGCTTCGGGCGGTTGGTTCGCCTGATCGACGCCCAAGATCCAGTTAGTGATGTTACGCAGTGGCATTCGCCCCAGCCTTTGCGACCATTCATCTCGGCGCTTATCAAGCCCCGACTGATTGAAGAAAAATGTGCACCCTTTGTCCCGGAAGGAGTCGAGCGTCAACCAGGGGAATCGACTGACCAGAAAATCGCGCAACACCCCGACGGGCAAGATGTCCTTTCCGAGCAGAGGCTTATCGGTGTCAAGAGAAGTTGCCTTGCGAGCAGCGGCCTGGGAGCTGCTCGTCGCCGATCCGCTACTTGATTGGGGCGCCGTGGAAGTAACACACGGACCATCGGGAACGCCAAACAGATCGAGCGCCTGGGCCGCCATGGCATAGTTTCTGGCATAAATCGAATCCGGGCCAGTGAACTTGCCACCCTTCTTGACAAACTTTTCATGTTTTCTTCCTTCTTTTTCAACGTTGATGAATCGCTGGCTCTGGAGCGCAACTGATAACGACCCATCCTGACCCTTGGGCAACACCGGGTCAGCTTGCAGGAAGACGTTGGCCTTGGCGGCCGGATCTCGCAGCGCATCGAAATCCGCTGTCTGCGTGACGAAGAAGAAATCGCTCTTGTGCCCTGGATCACCGAAGGTCGGGTTCGCCACACCTTTAGGCACGCGCGTGACATCCTTTGCTTTCCCGTAAGAGGCTAGACTCAGGCTTTCATTATTGTGCAGAGCCAAAGTGGGCAAAGCGCCGTTTTCCACCGCTGATCCATCGCCTCCGCGACACTGGCTGATCTTTTTGCCCCAGTCGTTGTTCACAAAAGCCTCGAGCTCGGCAGCCGCCGCGTCTTTGACATCTGCTGGCTTCGCTTTCGCTGACGTGGTCCCTTTGCTGGCAGTCTTGGGTGCAATATCGCTGCGCACGCCGGGCGTGGTCGCAAGCTGACAGCCTTTGTCGGCGAGCGCATCATTGCGTCGTCCCTTGTCGCTAAACACACGGTTGGGGTCGGCCTCGCACACGTGTTTCTCACCGCTAACATCAATCTCGAATTCCACATAGCGCTTGGTCGTGTCGAGGTGAACCAGATTGACACAGCGCCGACTGCGGATCTCTTTTGCTGCGGCCAGTGCGGTGCGCTCTTCGCCGTGGAGATGCACCACACAGGCCTTGGCGCCCTTTTGGAAATCAGTCTCAACCTTGTTAAGCATCTTGCGTTGCAGGACCGAAGTCGGTACCGCACGTGGGGCGGACACCGATCTGCCTGACATGATTTGGGCGCTCACGGCCTCGGCTTCGCGCTCATCCGTACTCGTCGGGGAGCCTAGCCTCAAAGTTTGCAACGCCAGCGTCTGATGGCTTTGCTGGATCACATGCGTCAGCTCGTGTGCCAGCAAGGCGTCGCCTGCCGCTGTTTCCGGTGTGTATTGTCCTGCTCCAAAGACGATGTTCCTTCCCACCGTATAAGCCAGCGCGTTTACTGCGTGCGCCGAGTCATTCGCGCGACGATCGGTATGGACCCTGACCTGGCTAAACTCGTGTCCGAAGCGTGACTCCATAAAGGCCCGTGTACTTGGGGCCAGTGGCTGTCCAGGCGCGTTGCAGACGTCATTGACAATCGGCGGCACTGTTGCGGGCGTTGCCGGGCTGATGGCCGCGCGTTGCAGCGTCGGCTGTCGTTTCTTACGGCAGGCTTCGCACTCACCGTCGCGTGTATGCTGCCCGCAGGCACATTGACGTTGCAACACGCCACTGGCGGTTGCCCTAACAGTTGTTGTGGCCTGCCGGGTTACGTCGGCTGTTTGTAAAGCCATCCGTTGAACCTCGCGTTCGTTCTGCATCGTGACTTGCTTAGTTCTACCATTTGACTGTGCACATGATCCGCGTTTGCTGGAATGCACGGAACCTGCGTTTGAGTTTCTATTCCTCGTCGGCAACCTGTCATCCCCGAACACTATCGTCTTTGAAGACGCTGCTTCATCTGCTGGATGGCTCTATCTCGTTCTGCCGGGTGTTCCGGGAACATCAGGTGCTGCCCCTCAATCTGGCTGATGAAGAACCAGGCGTAATCGCAAACACGGTAAGCCAAGAGTTGGCTCAGCGTCGCTTCCTCACTGCCAAAGGAGGGAGCGGGCCTCTGCGAAGCGAGTAAAGGCGACAAAACAGGAAGGGCACTTGCGCCCAAATCGATCAGCGCTTGACCTGTTTCCGATGGTGGTTGACCCGGCTGCCCCCAGACATTGAACCAACGCGCCGTCGCGAGATGCTTTGCATAGATGGCCGCGCGCTCCTGGGCTGAAAGGGTGAGCCATACTTCGCGAAAATTTATGCGCAGGGCCTCTAGCGCAAGGAAACTTTCCTGGTTGGCATTTGCGACGCGTTGTAAAAGCCACGGCACAGCAGCCTCACCACACTGGGGAACGTAGGCCACGGCCTCGGAAGCCCAGGGCGGCGTCTCGGCTTGACTGTCCGCCTGTAACTTGGCCTCTAACTGTAAGAGGCAGTCTGCTTTAGTTGATTCCATAGGGTCGTGTCCTAGGTTTTCATTTAAGCGTAGGCGCTGCTTCAAAGTCGGTCGGCTTGGGCTGGGCTGCTCGCCACACGTTCCAATTAGCGACCGCGGGCTTCAACGTATCACTGGCATTCGCCTTGAGGCTGCGCGGCATCAGCGTTACTTTGCCGGTGGCATCAACGGAGAAGCCCCAGGTGACGCATCCGTAAATCTGTCCCGCATTCGCTCCGGATCGACAAGTGGCGCAGGTCTCGAAACGATCAACCGTCGCCTGATTCCAAGTGGGATGGTCCTCAAGTTCGGCCGCGACAGGTGCGCTCCCGCCCTTGCCAGGTTTAAAGTTCGAGCCGGGCACAATCGCGCCGGTCCGGGGATTCTTAAACGTTCCATAGAAAGGTGAGGGACCGGACTCCGCGCGGTCCACCGAATAATTGAGCGGAGTCTTGCGGGCCTCCTTCCGCGCGCCTGCAAAGCGATGATTGCTCTTGCCTGTTCGGTCGGAACTTTCCAGCACCTGAAGAAATCCGATGTTGTCGCACGTGATGGCATTGGCTTTGGGCATAAAGTTCAGCTTGATATCAACGACATAGTCAATGCCTTTGGCAAAATCTCCGTCTGTCTTGCCATACTCGGTGAAAGTAAAATCCCCCAACGCGCCGGTAGCCGCTGTTCCGGTGGTTAGATCGGCGGCTAGGACGAAGAAATAGCGCTCGAAATAAGCGACCGGCTCATGTGCCGCATTGCGCCCAACGAGACGCAGGGTATAGCGACCGGTGGCCGCTTTGCCCGCTTTGAACAAATCCGGCTTTAGTTCGAAGCTGGCGCTCTTGGATATAGAATGGCCCGGCAAGGTCGAAAACCCGTCGATCAGCTTATCGCTGGGATCGTACAGTTCCCATGACAGGTGCACGAGCGAAGAATCGACCAGCGTGGGAGTAAGCGTGAGCGGGCTGGTCAGATCGCCGGCTTTAAAGTCCGGGATTGGTGTAAAACGCAGCTTGCTCAGGTCGATCGTCCCGGTGACGCCGTTGTAGGACGGGGCCGCCGGGACGCGCTGGAGCAGTGAAGTCGATGTGCTCTGCTGAACCGGTTTGAACTCAGAGATTCTAGCCGCGGATGTTTGATCCGTGACTCTAGCCGCGACATGTTCGGCTTCGCGTTCAGCCGGGGTATCTATTGCGCCAACCGTCAGCTGTGTTTGAAGTCCGGTGGTCGAAGACGCTTGCTGCACCGTGTGAGCCAGTTCATGCGCCAACAGGCGGCGTCCGGCGCTCGTCGTAGGCGCATACTGCCCTGCACCGAAGACAACCTGATTGCCCATGGTGTAGGCCAGCGCATTCACGGCGCGTGCTGAGTCGGCCGCTGGCCCATCGGTATGTACGCGCACGTTGCTCAAGTCGCGCCCGAAGCGCGGCTCCATGAAAGCGCGAGTCGGTGCATCGAGTGGCCGGCCCGGTGCATGCAGTACCGAATTGACGATCGGTGGGACTCCCTGGGTGGGTGCAAAATTGACCGCTGCACGCTGCAACGTGCCTTCGCGCTTTTTCTTGCACTCTGCGCATTCGCCGCCGTTGCCGCTGTGTTGGCCACAGGCGCAGGCGCGTTGGAGCAGGCCGCTCATGGCTGGTGTGAAGATCGGCTTGACTCCTATTTCACTTTGAGTAGTTGCGTAAGCATTCATTTTTTTGTCGCTTACTCGGGCTTACCTGATCACTTCGCTGTGGTGGAGCACGGTTTCCACAGATTTATTGGCTGGGACTTCCTTTGAAGAGATCCTTTTGCCGCCGGATCTCCTGGCGAACCTGGTTGGCCTCGTTTTTCAGCCCTGCGGTGTCTAGCTTGTTGGCAAGATTATCAAGATAATTCCAGAACCACTGACCATCCGATCCTATTTTTACAACTCGGCCCACCAACTTTGGCAGCCCCGTCCCGCTAGCCGGGTGGGTGACGGTATAAGTATTTCCACCCAGAACGACAGGACTAAGCCCGGTTTTTTCATCGTATCTGCGTTCTTGCAAAGCTTTGAATTCTACCGTCGTCGCCCCTTTTCCTTTGACGACATTGGTGACTTGCAGAATGGACACCTCATGCTTGCTTTTAAGATCGGAGATTTGAATGGGAAGCACCATGCCCTTCGCCAGGCTGTCCAAATTTATGCCCTCAATCAAGTCCAACTGAATGACTTTCTTTTGTGGCTGCACCGTACCGGCAGGTTGATCCTCTTTCTTGCCGGTCGTACGGCGTGGCGAGACACCCGTGCTGGTCGGCGGAACTGTAGTAGTACCGCCTGGCTGCGGAGTGCCCTTGGGTGGCTGAATGGTGGTTCCTTTGGGTGCGCCACCTGCACCACCGGGTTTGTCGTCGGCTGCCGCCATCCCCAAAGTAAAGCCCAGCGCTGCCAAGAATGCTCCAATGGCGGCTCCAATCTTGCCCCAAATGCTGCCAAGAATCGCTAGAACACCTACAGCGCCAAGCACCCAGAGGAGCCAGTTGGGCAAGTTCGGCAGACGCAAAAAAGGTTGCTGCTCGGGAGGAGTCTTTTGTCCCGGGCGGTCTGACTTGCCCTTGTCTCGCTGACCATCACCCTTATCCCGCTGGCCATTGCCCTTATCTCGTTGACCATCGCCTTTGCCTTTTGTTTCAGGGGTCGTCTTCGGTTCGCCCTTCGAATCGAAGGGTTGATCGAACACCAACGGCGGATCGGGAGGTTTCCTGTCATCTATCGGCTGGCAGCTCCAGATCGAATAAAGGATCAGGCCACGCTGCGGCATGCTGAAGACAACCTGAAAAGGAGGATTCCCTTGTGCATACAGGAAGTCTTGGGGCCGCCATGAACTCGTACGCCAGTTCCGTTTCCGGCGATTACCGCTGGGCGGCACTTTCTCAGGGGCCAGCGCGAGCCGCGAAAAATAATCCACGAGATCGTTGCGCCCTTCCTGTGCCCCCTCTGGCGTACAGGACTTGATCTCGGAGACGGTATCCAGCTGATCATCGAGAATGTCGGGGCGTTGGGCCAGTGTGCCCGTGGCACGCTCTCCCTGCTTGGCCCCCTTGGCGAAGGCGCCATGCACGGGTGGGTCGAGAGTCGCGAGCCGAGAGATGGAGGTGGAACTCCGGCCCTTGGTATGCACTTCGCCCCAGCCTCGGTCGATGAGAATAAAATTCTCTTCGCCCAGCGCCGCTTGGTGTGCGGACAAGTATCTTTCTTGCACGATGTTGTGCACGAGCGTACCCAGCGTGGTATTGGATGACTCATTTGTTAGCACACTTTTGGGAGGGCATTTCAGTGTGGGCGTGCCGCACCCTAGAGGGGTACGTTGGATGCCAGGCGTCGGTTGTCCTGTTCCTTGCTGGATGACGTGCACCAGCTCGTGCGCGAGGAGTTGCTTGCCTCCCCGCGTTGCGGGTACGTACTCGCCCGACCCAAAGACGATATCACGTCCAACCGTGAAAGCGCGTGCCTGCAAATCGGACGCTGCCGCTGCCGCTTCAGGATTGGTATGCACCCGCACTTGGGAAAAGTCATAGCCTAAGCGCTGTTCCATGTCCCGGCGCAGCGTTGGCTCAAGCGGCCGACCGGAACCGGTCAGGGCTTGGTCTACGTTGGCTGGAGCCGTGCTCCACTGCCCCGTTGGTTTTTCCGTAAAGCGTTGGATGCGTGGTGAAGTGCGGCTAACGGCGTGATGCGCTGGTGTGGCAATCACTTGATCGGCAAGCCGGTCTGCCTCCTGCTCATAGCTGTCTCCCGGCTGGCTGATGGTGAGTTTGGTTTGGATTATTTTAGTAGAAGGCGTGATCGCCGATCGCTGCAATGTGCCTTCGCGTTCCTTCTTGCATTCTTCACACTCGCCGCCTGCCGAGGTGTGCTGGCCACAGGCGCAGGCGCGCTGCAAGATGCCGTTCACGGTTGGCGTGATGGTCGGCTTGGTGGTCGTTTGAGCTTGGAGAGGCGCTTGTCCGCTCATCGTGAATTGCCCAGTCCACTGTAGACCGATTGCGCGATCTGCTGTCCGAGCTGAGTTGAACTGCTGTTGTCCGCCAGCTGCAGCGCCGGTGCACGTACACTGGGCACCGCGCCGCCTGCTTGGAATTGCGCGCCGATTCCGCTTGTCGTGAGCAAGCGAGACAACTCTGCTTCGACGGCGGCCTGAACCTGCGGTCCCTGACTGCGCTCAAGGGGCAGGCCGTCCAAGATCAAGCGCTCGATGTGCAAGTGAATGTCGGGCATCGGATCACACTCGAAAGTCTGCTTCATTGATCGGTTTTTCCAGCTTGCGAAACTCGGTCCGCACGGCGGCCAACACCCCCGCCGTGTTCACGGGCACACCGGTCTGCGCGGCGCTGAACGCGGCATTCAAAGCGATACTATGAATGTTGCCGCCGGTGATGTTGAAACGCGCCAGACGTTCGTAATCGAGTTCGGCCTTCGGCACTTGCGGCGGAAAGACCTTCTGCCAAATGACCTTGCGTTCCGCGGCGGAAGGAAACGGAAAATTGACGCTGAAGCGCAGCCGCCGCATAAAGGCCTGATCGAGCGCGCTCTTCAGGTTGGTCGCTAGAATGGCCAAGCCGCGATAAGCCTCCATGCGCTGTAGGAGATAGTTGATCTCGATGTTGGCGTAGCGGTCATGGCTGTCTTTCACTTCGCTGCGCTTGCCAAACAAGGCGTCGGCTTCGTCGAAGAACAAAATCGCGCCGCCGTCTTCCGCCGCGTCGAACAAACGCCGCAAGTTCTTTTCCGTCTCGCCGATGTATTTGCTCACCACGGCCGAGAGATCGATGCGATAGAGATTGAGGCGCAGCTCGTTGGCGATGACCTCGGCGGCCATGGTTTTGCCGGTGCCGCTGTCTCCGGCGAATAAAGCGCTGATGCCCAGGCCGCGATTCATTTTGGCGGCATAGCCCCATTCTTCGTAAACCTTGTGCCGCTGGCCCACTTGATCCGCGATCTGATGCAGCAGCGTGATCTGTTCAGCGGGCAGCACCAGATCCTCCCACGTCGCTTTGGGATCGAGCCGCTGCGCGAGAGCGTCCAGACGCGGGCGTGTGACCGTGCAGCAGGTCGCCCATAACTTGAGTTTGAGCTGCGGGTCATCTCTTGCCGCATCGAGCAAAACGTCATGGGCGATCGCAGCGATGGCGGCTTGATTGAGATTGAATTGTGCCGCGAGTTGTCCGGCGAGATCGATCGCCTGTGGTCCCAAGATCGCGAGCCAGCTGGCTTGCTGCTCGGCGGTGGTCGGTTTGGCAACGTCGATATCGAAATGGGCGTGTGGCAAGCGTGGCCAGCGGTCACGCACGCCGAGGAAGATCACACCGTCGGTGCGCGCCAGGAACCCTGTGAGCGGCGCGTGACTGTCGAGATTGGCGCTGTCAATTTCCTGCGCGTCCACATACAGCGCCAGTGGCAGCAGGCGGCTTTCACGCTGCCACAACCGGGCCAGCGTTTGGAGATCGCCCGACGAGGCCGGTAACGATTCGGCGGGCAGGCGATAGAGCAGTCGGCCCAGGGTCGCTGCCGCTTGCGCCGCGACCGCTTGTTTCGCGACGACATCTGCTCCCAGCAGCTGAGCCATCGGCAGCGTGGCACTCTCCAACGATCGGCGCCAATGTAAAACGATATCATCGGCAGCGGCTTGCTGCGAGGGCGGCAGGTCGATCTCGGCGGTGTAGCTCAACTCAATCGGACTGAGGAAGGTCGTCAGACGATCATCCAGCTGATTGAGTCCTTTGAGATAATTGACGATACGCTCGTCGGCGCGCAAGGCGCTTGTCGTTAAGGGCTGGGCGGCGGGCTGGTTGATCTCGATCAGCCGCCAATAGCGCAACGGTCGATCGGGCGACAGCGCTTCCCAGGCGGGTTCATCGAAAAGCGACAACGCCAGCGCGAAGGTGGGATAAGGTCGCTGGGCATCATCCTGAACTCGCGCACACCAGGCGGCGAGGCGCGTATCCATTTCCAGTGCGGCGCACAATAACAACACTTCGCTTTCAAAACGTGCTAGCCCCAACTGTTGGCCGAGCATGATCAAGGCGGGTGGCGGATCGGTCGCCTCCAATTCATGCAAGGCCTGCGCGGCACGCCTGATCTGCTCATCCGTGCTGTCGCTGGGCGGAGGCAGGGCGGGCGCGTTCAAGGGCGCGGTGCTCGTCGGGCGCCCGAACAGCCGATCGACGATTGATGGCGAAGTGATTTCCACCGGCATTGACTCGACGGTTGCCACACGCTGGGTATCCGCCGCCAGGCGCAGCAAACGCAAACGCAGCCACTCGACAGCAGTTGCTAAGTAACGCGAGTTGTTGGCTTGCCACACTTCTACATTCATCAGGCGACTTTCAAGATTTGATTGCTCGCAAATTGCGGCGTGGCGGCCTGCCGATCGATCGGGATCGAATCGACGCCGTCAACACGTAGGCGCACTACATACTCGCCTGGCTGCCCGGCCGGGATGTTCTGTAAGTTGAAGCTGCTTTGATCAGTCGGCTGCGTGACGGGTGCGGTCATGCTTTCACCGGCGCGGAACAAGAGCGTGACGCGTTGGCCGGGCTGGATCATCGGGGCGCTGGTCACCGTGAGCTGAATGTTGCCGGGTACGGCCTGGGTAGGCGACAGGGTGATCGTCGGCGCGAGTGAAAACGGCATGGCGTTGCTCACCCGATCGGGTTCGTCGGTGCGCTGCACGATCACGCTGGCCAGGTAGAAGCCGGCCGGCTTGCTCGCCGTCGCCGATTGTGGATCGTTCGGGTTGCCGGGCGGCGGCAGCTTCACAATGATGACTTGATCGGACTGCTTCAGAATATCCGGCTCGAACGATTCACTTGTCCCTTGACGCTGCAACCTCACCCGCACGGTATTGCCGCCGAAGTGTTGTCCGATGAGGGCGACTTCGTCGTTGAGCTGCGCGCTGGGTAGCGCCTTGCTCAGGTGCACTTCTTCCGGCGTCGGCGTATCGGACGTGGTGAACGTTCCACTGAATGGGACGCGGATCTCATCGATGATGGGCAGGCCGCCCAACAAGGTCTGCACGCCGCGATCGTCCTGGCCACGCGCCAAAACGGGTAGGGGCGTGCGCGTCGGGCGCGTGCTCTCGATCAACACCACCGATACTTGATACGCCGCCGATAAGCGATAGTTTGTCTGAAAGGCCGCCCACAACTTCGACATCTCTTCCAGCGAGATGGGCTGCGTGGTGATGCGGATCCGTTCGAGCTGTTCGTGCAAGTTGCTGCCGGGAACATCGGTCTGGGTGGCCTGCTCGATCTCATCGGCGCCTAACAGCGGATGATCGTAGAGCACACTCATGGCATGACCCAACAATTGATGGGCCTTCGTCTCGTCGTCGCCTTCGCCGTAAGCGGTGATCAGGTAATACAGGCACAACGGCAGCGGTGGTTGACCGGTTTCGCCGGGCCGGACCTGCCGGGGCAAATCGTGATTGCGCCACGTCGCATTGACGGCGGTTTGATACAAGAACAAATTGACCTGATTGCTCGCCAACCCTTTGCGCGCGGTATCCAACGGACGAACGGTCACATCCGAAATATTCAGGCCATGAATGAGCAGTTGGCGCAAGGTGGCGGTGGCGGCGGCGATCGCTAACGCGTTGCTCATCGCTGGCCTCCATGGCGCGCGCGCAAATACTCGTCCAGATTCAAAGTCGCTGTTGAGCGAGGTGGTTGTTTCGCCTGGGTGGGAGGCGGTGTCGCGCGGACTTCAACGCGCCCGATCGTAATGTGGATCGTCGGCGGTTCTGGCACGGGTGGTTGTTCCGCAGCGCGCAGCTGGGACGCTGTCTCACGTGGCGCAAGATGAGTCTGGATCGCTTGTGGTTGAGCTCGATCCGTGGACTCAGGCCCGATTCGCTCGATCACGGGTGTCACGATCGAGCGCGGCTGGGTCACGGCCTGATCTTCAACGGACAGGGGCCGGGCGGCTGGCTCAACCTCGACACTTGCCCCGCTGCGTGGGTCAGTGCGGGTCGGTGATCCGGCGCGATCGGCTGCCGTTGGTTCTTGCGTGACGATGGGGCGCTCGGTTGTAGAGGTGTGGCTGACGGGTTGCGCCACCACCGAACGGATGTGGGTGATGTTGACGATCTCACGCTGCACTTCACGTTGTGGCCGGGCGGCTTGATGAGTGAGCGCCGGTTGCTCACTGGGCGGTGTCAGCCGTGCCGGACGCGAGATGGATGCAGCCGTTGGGGGGTGTGGTTCGATCGGTGTGGATGAGACCGCCGACCCTGGGTGCGGCGCCACGGCTCGCAGGCGCAGCAACTCAGATTCCGGCATGTTCACCGTTTCCAACGTTGCATGATCAACTGGCGCTTCACCCGTCACCGTGCGGCGTGCCAGTGCCGGTTCAAACCGCGACAACGGCCTCGGTTGAATGACGGGGGCCAGATTCAAATTCTTTGCGGCCAGGTTGCTGAGAAAGTCGTTCATGCTTCAATCAGATCCAGATACAGTTGCCGCCGCGCGGGACTCAACGCCAGAATGGCTGCTTCACTCCAGCCGTACGCGGAAGCGATCACGTGAATCTCATTCAAGATACGGTGCGCCCAGTCGTCAATCTCTTTCCAGAAGAAGGCCATCACGTCGAACGCGGCCAGCCAGTGATGGTGGCAGGCCGGGCAGACCAGATCGAGCTGCACGTCGGCCTGCGGATCGGCTTGAGCCATATGTGCCACGACGGCCTCGATCAGCTGCGCGGGCAGAGTCTCGATCGGTTGGGCTTGCTCCGCGCAAGAGACATTTAGCAGGCAACGCTGCAGCAACACATCACGGCTGTCTGCGATCGTGTTCGCTTGTGTCAGCGCGAGCAAATCGGTGCTGTCGGGCAAACGATAGCGAATGTCGTAATCGTCAATGCGCAGCGCGATCGCTTCCGGCATTTCACCGGTGGCAGGATATAGCTCCTGACTGCTCAACGTCAGTTGCAAGCGCTCGCCGCAGTTTGGGCAACCGGCCACACTGATCAACTGCGGCCCGAACAACCACTCGCGCAAGATCGCCAGCTGCCTATCGCGTTGGCCGAGACTCAACCGCGCGAGGGCAGCGTCAGATCGATCGGGATTGGCCGCGGCCAGCAGGAGCAGTGCCCGCTGCGCCAGCGCTTGAGCCGCCCCGACCTCCCAAACATCCAGCAATTCGCGTGCGGATAACGGTCGCATCAATCAGCATCAATTGGCCGGCTCGGTGAAGGTCGGCTCGGTCGGCTCGCCGACTTCGTAATCGCGTTCCCAGCCTTCGTTCTCCAGCTTGATCGATTGAATGAGCACGGCGTTGGCGTTGGCATCCAGATCGGCCTGCGCCTGAAATTCCGACACCCAGCAGCGGTAGACTTTGTACGCGATGGCCAACTGTCCCGCCTCGTTGTAGACTTCGATGATGATGTCTTTGCGGAAATCTTTCAGCGATACTTCCGCACCCAACCCCGAGCCAAAGTTCCAGACCTTGTTCGCCCATTGCTCGAACTCTTTGTCGTGCGTCACGCCGCGTTCCAGAGTGACGGCTTCGTATTCGGTGCGGCCCGGCGATTTGCGGCTGCTGCTGGGATCGCCGCCCTCGCGGTGCTTGACGACCTCCGTCGTGCGTTTGAGGCTGCCCACTTTGCTGAGGCCGGCCACGTAGCGGCCATCCCACTTCACGCGAAACTTGAAGTTCTTGTATGGATCAAAGCGCTGTGCGTTGACACTAAACTGAGCCATGCCTGTCCCCCTTACACCTGAATCTGGCCAGCCATCTGCTGGAGCTTGATGATCACGAACTCGGCCGGCTTGAGCGGCGCAAAGCCGACGACAATGTTGACGATGCCCAGATTGATGTCGTTCTGTGTGGTCGTCTCTTTGTCGCACTTGACGAAGTACGCCTCGGCCGGGGTCTTGCCCTGAAAGGCGCCTTGCCGGAACAGGTTCTGCATGAACGCGCCTACGTTCAAGCGGATCTGTGCCCACAACGGTTCGTCGTTGGGTTCAAAGACCACCCACTGCAGGCCGCGATACAGGCTCTCTTCGAGATACAGCGCCAGGCGGCGCACCGGCACATATTTATATTCATCAGCAAGTTGATCGGCGCCGCGCAGCGTACGTGCGCCCCACACCACGCGTCCCGTCACTGGAAACGTGCGCAGGCAGTTGATGCCCAAGGGATTGAGCAGGCCGTTTTCGGGATCGTTCAGGTTGACTTGCAGGCCCTGGATGCCGTTGATGGTGGCGTCAAGTCCGGCGGGCGCTTTCCACACGCCGCGATTGACATCGGTGCGTGCCATCACGCCGGCGACGAGGCCGCACGGTACGAAGATATCCATCTGTCCATCGCGCATCGGATCGGATTGCTGCACGCGTGGAAAGTAGAGCGCGGCATTGCGTGCCTCGGGGCCGGTCAGGCCGAGCGCGCTCAACCCATCACGCGCTGTTGCGGCTGCCGTTTCTTTATTCGCGCCCCAGGCCGCCGGTGAATCGACGATGAGCAGCGCACGTCGTTCCGCGCAATACTTCATGGCCGCTTGATACACGCCGCTGGACGTGTCGCTTTCCCGGACATCGGGCGGGATGCAGAGGAGATTGAAGAGATCGGCCTTGTCCAGGGCGTACAGGCCGGTCTTGTTGTTTTTGTCGCCAAGCACGTCGTTGTCGGTGGTCAAGGCCGCGCTGTCCAGACCTCCCGTAAACTTCTTGAACTGGGCGGGATCGGCCTGCGGATCAGCCGGATCTTCTTGTGGGGTGGAATCGGCCGGTTTGGTGCCGACCAGATCGGGGGTCCCGTCATTCTTCTTCTGCACGCGAACCAAACTCGAGGCGGTCGCCAACACCCGATCGAGCCGGCGCGCCCCCGCCGTGGTTTTGATCGCCACATTCAGGAAGCGCTCGACCCGACCTTTGCCAGGCTCTTCGTAAACCGTCAGATTGAAGAGATCGGCTTTAGCCAGGTTATAACGTGCGGCGACGTCGTCGGTAATGCCTTTTGAATCGACTGTGTACGTCAGCTGGTCGCCCCAGGCGCCGGGACTGGCGGTTTCCAGTTTCAGATCGGCGTTCTTGGAAACGGCCGCATTCTTTTGCAGGCGCACGATGATGGCTTGCTGTCCGCCATTCAAATAGAAATCGCGCACCGCGTAAGACAGCGGATAATCCACGTGCAGCTCGCCGAAAGCGCGCGTGAAATCGCCGAAGCTGGTGAGGGTGATCGGCTCGTCGGTCGGGCCGCGTTGAGCGCGCCCCAGGAAAGCGGTGATCGACGTGGCGACGCCGACGAGGGTGCGCACCCCGCTGGGAATTTCTTCCACATAGACGCCTGGGTAAGTGGGTGAGACTGGCATGTTGAACAAACTCCTTTCTGCTGCGTTGAAGTCAGGACTGCTTTGATTTCAAGTGCGAACGATCCGCCGGCGGAGACTGGTTTTTCAACCAGCGGCTTAACGCCTGGATCAGGCCGCGCCAATTTTTGAAGCGAAGGGTTTGAGCTGAGGCGGTATCAATCAATTCCCCCTGAACGATCTGCCGGTGTTTGTTCACGACGACGCGCAGCACCACCGTGCTGTATTGTTGGTCCGCTAGCTGCTCAGGACTGCGCGACGATAGCCAGATCATGGTTTGATACTAACATCTCGATCTGAGGGTGCCCTGAAACCGCACTCGGTTTGAAATGAGATTGGACTGAGGTTGCGCTGAGTGGCGGCTGAGATCGGCGGGCGGCGACCGGCCGCGAGAACGAAAACGCCCGATCGTGCGATCGGGCGCGTGAGGATGGTGTTCAGTCGTCGGCAGGTTCAGTCCGAGGCAGTGCGCCAAAATGGTATGGCTGCTCCGCAGTTGAAGCGCGGACGAACGAATTGGTTCACACGCTGTCAGGGTGGAGACGAATCTGGTGATACAGCTCCACGGTGGTGGCTTCGGGGATGGCGTCAAATTCAGTGTGGAGCATATTCTCACAGACGCGATATTGACGCAGGGCCTGTGCGCGCTGCCCTTGCCGGACATAGCAGCGCATAATTAAGCGATGCGCATCCTCGCGGCAGGGGTCGGCGGCCAGGAGTTGGTGCGCGTAAGCTAAACAGGCGGTGTAATCTTGCTTCGTGCAGTAGTGGTCGGCCATTTCAGCCAGCAACCGCAGGTATTGAGCACGCAGCGCCTCGCATAACATGAGGGATCGAATATCAGAAACATTGCACAGGTCGCCACGATACAGCTGCACAGCCTGCTCGTACGCCTGAATGGCGGCACTGGTTTGATCGGTCCGTATCCGGCGCGTTCCTTCGCGCACCAGTGCTTCGAAGCGGACCACATCGACGGCGATGCCCGCTTCGACGTTGAGGCGATAATAGCCGTCCGCGTAGATCACCGGTGCGGTGCCCCCCAGGGCGTCCCCCAATAATTTGTGAACGCTGTAGACCAGGCTGTTCAACGACTGCCCCGCCGATCCATTTTGTGCCTGCGGCCACAGAGTGTGCAGCAGTTGTTCGCGAGAGGCCGCGAAGTGATCTTGCAGCGCCAGGTTACACAACAACGCCCGTGTTTTGTCGGCATTTCTGAGAGTGAGCGGGCAGCCTGCTTTGAAAATCCGGAAGCTGCCAAGCAGGCCAATGACGATGGGGGCATCGAGCACTGGGGCTTCCTGACGCGAAGTCTTGGACCCAGGTCGAACCACTGACCGAGCAGGAGTGGTCATAGCTAGTCTCCCTCAACTGCTAACGAATCTGCCTTGGCTGGCTAGGTCAAGGCAGGTGGGTATCGCTTTCATTAGTATACCCGACTTTTTAGGTCACCAGTTGACCTCAGTGTATCAAGGGAGCGTTTGTGGATCGTGTTTGTGAAGATGCTTACATGCACACGGCTTACCAAGCGATTTGACGGAACGCACTGCTTCGTGTACAATTCCGCCCCGTTATCTCAGTTGGAGGAACACCCTTGGCTAACATTCATTCTGCTATCAAGCGCAACCGCAGTAGCAAGCGCCGCGCCGCCCGCAATCAAGCGGCGCGCGGCAAGGCTCGCTCGGCGGTGAAGGACGCCCGCGTCGCGATTGCTGCCGGTAATGATGTGGCGGTGAACGTGAATGCAGCGGCCAGCGCACTGGATAAGGCTGCCGAGAAGGGCATCATTCATAAGCGTAATGCGGCGCGCCGCAAGTCTCGCTTGATGAAGGCCGCGGCTAAAGCCCAGCAGTCAGGCAAATAACTTTCCGTCGTTTCACCTAAAGCACAACAGGGCGATCGAAGTATTTCGATCGCCCTGTCGTTGTTGGTTCATCCGGCTACGTCGGCTTGATCAACACCGTTCCCACGCCGAGGCGCGTCAACGCTTCAGCGGCATAGTGTTCCACGACCGGACTTTCATCCTCCAGCGCCGCGATCAGGGCGGGGATCGATCGTGAATCGAGAATGGCCAGCAGCGCCTTGGCCGCGCGGGCCCGTTCCAACGCCGCGCCGTTGCGCAGGCGATCGATCAACAGCGGCACGCTGGCTTGGCCGATACGCCCCAGGGCATCGGCCGCCATCGCACTGACGTAAACGCTGGAATCGGTGAGCACCTGCCCTAGCGCGGTCACGGCGCTTTCCACCTGCGCCTCGCCCAAGGCGAAGGCGGCGCAGGCGCGTATATCGTCATCTGGATCGTGAAGCAGATCGATTAGCTGTTGATAGGCCTCTGCGCAGCGCATTTGCCCTAGCGCTCGGGCCGCCCACCAACGCCGCTCGGGATCGGGCGCGATCACGAGCGGCCTCAAAGCAGCCAGCGCTTCGCAACCGCACAGACCGATTTTCAATGCAGCCTGTTCAGCGCGTCCATCGTCGCCGCAGATGAGATCCTGTACCAGTGCAGGCAATTCTTTCTGGAATCTCACAGTATCGGGCATCGCTTCCCCTACCTGACAAAAAACCGGTTGAGTAGGTCCTCAACCGGTTCAATTGGCGTGGTCGAGTCAGGGTTGTCCCAACTTTTCGACCGGTACGTCACGATACTTGTCACCTTCTTCAATCAACATGATCGGGATGTCTTCGCGAATGGGATATTTGCGCTGACAGCCCTCTTCCGTACAGACCAGCCACGCGTTATTCATCAATTGCAGACGGCCGGGATCGTCCCCGGGGCGGCGGGTTTCGCCGCTCACACAATGAGGGCATCGCAAAATTTCGAGCAGGTCCTGGCTGACCATGAATTTCTCCTCTCGCGGTAATGTCAGTGGGATTCTACCATAGGCAACACGGGCGAGCAATGCAAGGCTGCCGATTCAGCGGGGCTGCGCGTTGGGCAAACCGCCGATTGACACTCACTCCTATCGCGGCTATAATCGCCGCCATGTTACGACGGATTCTGGTGGTGGACAACGCGAACGACAATTACGGCGAGGCCTGAGGGCGTCGATCGATTTCGTTGCGCGCAACCGCCAACTTCTTGAACGAAACGAGAGCCGCCCTCCCAGCAGGGCGGCTTTTTTGTAGTCCCGTCATGGCGAGCACCTGGCGTCAGGCAATTCTCAGATCGGCCCGGGGATGGCGTTGTTGCAGCCTTCGATTGTGTGGCAAAACAACGCTGCTCCGCTCAGGATGCTCTGCGCCATGACAGAACAGAACACAGGAGCGGTAGCATGATCAAATCAATCAATTGTGGTGAACTGCGACTCTCGCACGCGGGTCAGAAGGTCACTCTGGCCGGGTGGATGCACAAACGCCGCGATCATGGCGGCCTGATCTTCATCGATCTGCGCGATCGATCGGGGTTGGTGCAAGTCCGGGTCGATCCCAATGCCGGCGAGGCTTATCACGCCGCCGATGATGCGCGCGGCGAATACGTCCTGCAAATCAGGGGGACGGTGCATGCCCGACCGGATGGCCTGGCGAATCCGAACATGGAGACGGGCGAGGTCGAAGTGGAGGCCGAGCAGATCAAGGTGCTTAATACCTCCAAGGTTCCGCCCTTTCCCATCGACGACGACGGGACCAAGACCACTGAGACGTTGCGTCTGAAGTATCGCTATTTGGACTTGCGCCGCCAGCGTTTGCAGAAGAACTTAATCCTGCGCCACAAGGTGATCACGTTCATGCGCGATTACCTGGACGCGCAAGGTTTTATCGAGATTGAAACGCCGATGTTGATCAAGTCGACACCGGAGGGTGCACGCGACTACGTGGTGCCGTGCCGCGTGCAGCCGGGCAAGTTCTACGCACTGCCGCAAAGTCCCCAGCAGCTGAAGCAGTTGCTGATGGTGGCCGGTTACGAGCGTTACTTCCAGATCGCGCGCTGTTTCCGCGACGAAGACCTGCGCGGCGATCGGCAGCCGGAGTTCACCCAGCTGGATCTGGAGATGTCGTTCGTCGAACGCGACGACGTGCTCAATCTGGTGGAGGCTTTGTTTACCGCGCTGGTTCCGGCCGTCACGCCGCACAAGCGCATCCTGACGCCGTTTCCCAAGCTGGCCTACCGGGATGTGCTGGATCGTTACGGCATCGATAAGCCTGATCTACGCTTCGGTCTGGAGATGACGGACCTGACTGAAGTTGTCAAAGGTTCTGAGTTTAAAGTCTTCGCAGATACGTTGGCCGGCGGCGGTGTCGTGAAAGCGATCTGCGCGCCGGGTTGCGCCGCTTACTCGCGCAAGCAGATTGACGAGATCACCGAGTTCGTCAAAGGGCAGGGCGCCAAAGGCCTGGTGACACTGGCCTACACCGCTGAGGGGGTCAAGGGCAGCGCCGTCAAGTTCCTCAAGGAAACCGAGTTCGCCGCGATTGCGGATCGGGTTGGAGCGCAGACCGGGGACCTGGTCTGCCTGGTCGCCGATCAACGGGCGGTGGCTAATAAAACGCTCGGCTTGCTGCGGCTCGAGTTTCGCGATCGCTTGAATCTGGCCCCAGCCGATTTGCTGGCGTTCGCGTGGGTGGTGGACTTCCCGATGTTTGAATGGGATGAGGAATTGCAGAAGTGGACGTTCGCGCATCATCCCTTCACAATGCCGAAGGAAGAAGACCTGCCGTACATCGAAAGTGATCCGGGGCGGGTGTTCAGCAATGCCTATGATATGGTCTGCAACGGCTGTGAGTTGGCGAGCGGCAGCATTCGGATCCATCGCCGCGAACTGCAGGCGCAAATTTTCAAGGCGCTGGGTTACGACACAGATGAAATGGAGCGCCGCTTTGGTCACATGCTGGATGCCTTCGATTACGGCGCACCACCGCATGGCGGTATGGCCCCCGGCATCGATCGCTTGGTGATGTTGCTGGCGGACGAGCCGAACATCCGCGAGGTGCTTTCGTTCCCCAAGACGGCCAGCGGCAGCGACTTGATGTTCGATGCGCCGGCGGAGATCGACGAGAAGCAGCTGCGAGAATTGAGAATCAAACTGGATCTCTAACGCCGCGACAGGCGGCACCCGGCAAAACGCCACCTACTTGATAGAGTTTGTACTTTGTTACAGGGGTCACATCCCTCCTCTTGCAAAATTCTTGCGGAGTTGAAATGACTGTGGTATAGTCTGCAACGCCTGCTGTGCACGTGCATGTCGCTAACGCGCTTTGAGCCAACACTCTCTTACTGGGAGCCGGATCTCATCATGTGGGGACGCGATAGCCGCAAGGCAAGGCCGAACCACGAGCTTAGGCTCCCACCTGCTTCGGCAGGTTCACAAGCACTGCGAACACACGGCACGGCGGGCATGACTTATGAAGAAGCCCACTCTAATGAGTGGGCTTCTTGCTATTTTGTGCTTACGCCGTCTCCAAGGTCAAGGGTTGCGGTTGTTTGCCATCGATGTCCTTGAAGCCATACTCCAGTGCCAGCGCTGCCGCCGTCAAGATCTGTCCCGACTTTTGCATGATGTCGGGGTCGGCCAATAGCCCGGCCACGGCCCGTCCGCTGAATTGTGGTGATTCCGAATTACTGAGATCAAAATGTTCGGCGGACTCTAGCACATTTTCGGTGCGCACCAATCCTGGATACAATCCCACCGCGGCGACGTTGTGCTCGCGCAGCTCGTGTGCCATGTAGATCGCCAGGCGATCGACCGCGGCCTTAGCCGTGCCATAGGCGACATTGCCCATGTATTTCTGCGAAGCCCAATACGAGATGTTGACAATCAACCCGCGGCGCTGCTCCACCATTTTCTGGGCGGCGAATTGGCCAGCGATGTAAGCTCCACGCACACCCGATTGAAACATGGCATCCCAACGCCAGAGCGGTTGCTGCCAGAAGGGGTTGAACCACGTGAATTGGCCGTCGTGAAACATGTGCTCGTAACCGGCCCAGGCATTGTTGACCAACAGATCGATGTGATCCTGCTCACTTAGCACACGCTGAAAGAGCTGTTCGATTTCTTTCTCGTGGCGATGATCACACTGCACGGCGATGCCTTGCCCGCCGAGCTGTGTCACTTCGGCGGCGGTCTGCCCGATGGTGCCCGGCCACCCCGACGACGATCTGCCCTCTTCGATCGTTCTGCCGGTGACATACACTGTGGCACCTGCTTCACCCAGACCCAACGCGATCCCTTTGCCTACGCCGCGACTCGCGCCCGTGACGATGGCCACTTTCCCGTTCAATGGTTGCATGTTGGCTCCTGTTTTCAAAGATGGGGGGCACAGATTGTACCACAAGTAAAGACTTCGGAAGTTTTCAAAACCTCCGAAGTCTCGTCTATTTCATGGGCTGCCGGATCACCGTCTTCAACTTCTCTGGCATGGTGCGGCGGGGATCGCTGAGGTAGATTTCATGATGCTTGCCGTGGAGTTGATGCCCGCTCTCGACGATGAAATCGTGCAGGCGTTGAATCGTCGGGCCTTCGTCGGCGAACGGGCCGAAGTACATGATCTGCGCGCTGAGGCCTTCGTGATAAGATTCGAAACGAATCTTCGCCGCGGCGATCGGGTCTTTCTTCTTGATCAAGTCCGTGCGAGCCAGCTCCACCAGATCGGGCGTGATGAAGTCCGGCTGCATGATCATGATCGTCCATTTCCAGTCGTCTTTGCGCGCCTCGCTGAATTCGCGCATGTCGTCCATCCACCAGAGACCTTCCAACGCCATGACGGGATAGTCGTACTTCTGCTTGCCGTACTTGCCCAGCTTCACGCCAAACTTCAGCGTGTATGACAGGCCGTACAATGCTTCCAGCGCGTCGCGGTAGTCCTGCGAGGTGTTGGGATTGCCGACGCCATCGATCATGAGGAAGTTCAGGGGCGGCACATCGACGATGGAGCATGTCTTGGCTGACGGTTGATAGAGATGCTTGAGTTGTTTGCGCAGATCGATGGTGGGCATGGGAACCTCCTGGTATGCTAGCGTTTCAACATCTGCCACGCGGCTTCTTCCAGCTGCGCGACCTGTTCGAGTTGGTCGATCAAGCCGGGCAGCAGGCTGGCCGGCGCGACAATCTCGAAGGCCTGCGCCAGCGGCAGCGCCAGGGCGCGCCACTTCTCGGCGCAAGCCTGTACCCGGTGGCCGGCCTCTCGCAAGTGCGGATCGTTCGTCAGATTGGCGGCTTCGTTCAGAAAGCGGCTATACATGTAGCGGAACAAGCCGCCCCCTGTGCCGCCGATCTCGGTGTAGACGTAGACGTTGAACAGCGCCGCGCGCAAGGTCGGCTCGTCGAACTGCGCCGGCCACTGCCGGGCGCGAGCCGCAGCCGTGCGAATGCCGGTTACGCCCATGTTCTTGATCGGCGGGTGAAGCATGATTTGTGCGGCTTGATCGATCGCGTCATAGAGCGCGGTGCGCTCGGGCGGCTGGGCGTGTGCAAAATCAAACGTGAACCAGTGATGCTTGGGCGGGAACGGTTGATACTTCGACGCGCGCGCCAGGGCTAGCTGTTTCAGAGACAGCGTGTAGAAGCCGCCCGTCTTGGTCCCGGTCATATTCGGCTCGGTATCCGCGATCAGGACCTGCTGCGCTGCGAGATCGTATCCGGCTACCACGATGAGATGTCCACCAAAGTGCGCGTCTTCCGGCAGGCCCATGTAAGTGAGATAAGCCATGTCGGCATACAGGCAAACGGGTTGGCCGGCGTCGAGCATGCGCAGCATTTCGCGTTCGGCGCGCGCCGGGCTGCCGGTCTCGTGTTCAACGATGTGAATGCCGGTGCGCCGGGTCAATTCTTGATTGAAGTCGGAATTGCTGCGCCCGCCAAAAAACGGCAGCATTCCGCGTTGAGACCAGTACATGAAGCCCAGCCCGGCCCCCAGGCCGAGCAGCATTTCTTCGCTGATGTCGTAGCCGTTAAAGGCGCAGACCTTCTTGAACGACGACGTGACACAGTGGCAGCCGTCCAATGCTTTGAAGCCTTTGATAGGTTGAAGCGTCATGAAAGTGTCCCTGGAAGAGTATGCCGCCCCTCTCCTGAAATACTTTTTCATTTCAGGAGAGGGGCGGGGTGAGGTTAAATCTTCTCGACCGGCATCTGAATCTCGGCGACGTTCGTGGACTCGTCACCCGTTTCGCTGACTTGCAGATACACTTCACGGCTGGGGCCGACAAAACGGTAGCCGTTGGCCTCGGCCCATTGTCCCAGCGCCTGGTAACCCTGACTGAGTTGATTGAACGGGCCGTGATGGACGGTGCAGGCCATTGATTCG
>JAUQXC010000495.1 GCA_030834825.1 Thermoflexales bacterium | reverse complement strand
AACCCGTCCCGAATGATCCTCAGCTGATCGAGTTCGTGATCAAGGAACTCAAAAAGGGTGCGATGCCAGCTGACGTTGCCTACGAAGTCTGTCGGCGAGCTGGCGTGCAATGGCCTGAGGCCGAAGCCTTTGTTCGTCCGTTCGCGCAAGAGCGCCAACGCCAGCGGCGTCAAAAGCCTAAGCCGATCGTTGGTCTGCTCGTTTTCATTGGCATCGCCTTGGTGGTGGGCGTGACTGGAGTGGTGGTGCTCAAGACCTCCCTCGAGCGCCGGAGCGTCGCCCCCCTCATTTACGAGGCCGTCACGCCGACGGATTCGCCGTTTAAGAGTGACCGGTTTTATCGGGAACGGTGGGTTGAGGCGGGTCAAACCATTTTGGTAAACTATGATGTCAGCATGCGATCCGGTCATCTCAACCTCTATGTTAGCGAAAAGTGGTCCCAGAGTGATACCAAGGGATTATATGACATGTCGCGCGAAGATCAGCTGTTTACCTTGACCAAGGATGGGCGCGGCCAACTGAAATACCCGGTCACCGATACTGGCTGGTATGGGTTGCGGGTGTTCATGACGGATTTTACCGGGCGTTGCGAAGTTGCTTGGGAAGTGCGTTGAAGATCGATGGCTGATTAGCTAACGTGATGCTGGTTGTCCGTATTACCATTTACCTATGACAGATCCACTCATCGGCAAAACGCTCAATCAATTTGAAATCCTCGAAGCCATCGGGCAGGGCGGGATGGCCATGGTTTACCAGGCCAGGCAGCCCGCCATGAATCGCATCGTGGCGTTAAAGGTGCTCTCCACGCCGATGGCGGTCAATCCCACCTTCCTGGCGCGCTTCAAGCAAGAGGCCCAGATGATCGCCTCGCTGGAGCACGCGCACATCCTGCCAGTCTTCGACATGGGCGAGCAGGAAGGCTGGATTTTCATCGCGATGCGCTATATGAGCCATGGCACGCTCACCTCGCGCATCGCGCAAGGGCCGGTTCCCTTGAAGGATGTCGGCAAATGGATTGAGCAGATCGGCTCAGCGCTGGATTATGCTCATCAGCGCGGCGTCGTGCACCGCGACGTAAAGCCCAGCAATGTCCTACTCGATGCGCAGGGTAATGCTTTTCTGGCGGATTTTGGCATTGCCAAGTGGTCAGAAGGTTCGCTCGACTTGACCGGCAGCGGTGTGATCGGCACGCCGCAATATATGTCGCCTGAGCAGGGACAGGGCCTCAAGATTGATGGACGCAGTGATGAGTATTCGCTCGCCGTGCTAGCCTATGAGATGATTGTCGGGCGGCCGCCGTTCGAGGCGGAGACGCCGTTCGCCATTGTCTTGAAGCACATCACAGAACCTTTGACACCGCCCATCCTGATCAATCCGCGCGTGCCGCAAGCAGTGAGCGATGTGATCAGCCGCGCGCTAAGCAAAGACCCCAACGAGCGTTACCCGACTACGCTGGTGTTTGCCCAAGCGTTGAGCGCCGCCATCGTCGCCGAACCGATCGGCGGGACGCTGCCGTTGCCGCAAGCCGCGCCGACCGAGGCGATCCATATCACCAAGCATGAACCCGCCACGGCCCCGCGCCGTTTCCGGCCGATCGGGATCGTGGCCGCGCTGGCTGTGCTATTGACGTTGGGCATCGGCGTCATGCTGATCCTTTCCGCGAATCGCCCTCCACCCGATCGGCCAGTCGCCACCATCGGGCTGGGTCCAAACGTGATCGTGCAAACACCCACACCCGGTGCGACGCCGACGAGTGCGGCCGTGATCACCGACACCTCCACCCTCAAGGCCGATCGCTGTACCCCGCCGCTGCTGGCCGACACCTTCGACGATCCCAACAGCGGGCTGCCACGCGGCGAGCAAAGCGACACTCGCTGGGGCTATGTCGATGGTGCATATCAGCTGTTTATCAACGTGGCCAATCGGATGCAGACCCGGCTGATCGGCCCTTTGCTGGATGAGTACGATGCCACCATCGAAGCGCACTTTGGCTCGAATAATCTGGGCAGTTATGGGCTGGTGGCTGCGGCGCGCAATCTCAACGATTATTATGCCTTGACGATCGACGGTGACCAACGGTACGCCATTATCCGCCGCACGCCAGCGGGCACGCAGGCGATTCGCGATTGGCTCTTCTCACCGGCACTGAACGCGGGGCAGGAAGTGAATCGTCTACGCGTGGTGCAGCGTGGAAATAAAGTTGCGTTTTACGCCAACGACGTGTTGCTGAAAATCGTTCAGGATGAAGGTGACCCGGCGGTTAAGCGCTCGATCGGATTGACGGCAGCCTCGTTTGCCCTCGGCACCGATGCGCGTTTTGACAATCTGCGCGTGTGTCCGCCGCCCGCTGAGTTTGCGGTGCGACAGGTGACGCTGCTGGATGCCTTTGACGACAATCGCAACGGCTGGGCGCCGCAGCAGTTTGAAGCCTCTGGGGGCAGTACCATTGAGAACGGGCAGTTCACCTTTGAGTCGCTCTCTACCCAGGTGCCTTATGTGGTCTTGAACTGGAATCCCAACGTCGCCTTTAATGCGCTCGATTTACGGGTTGACGCGCAGATTGTGAGTGGGACCCCGGCCAGCCAGGCGGGTGTCTTATTTGGCTTGCAGGACTTTTATAATTACTTCTGGTTCGGCATTACCAACGACGGACGTTATCACCTCTATCGACAACAGGAAGGAAAATCGTCCCTGGTGGCCCAAGGCGCTTCGCCGCTCATTCACACTGATCTGGCACTCAATCAGATCCACCTCTCGGTGATTAGCAATACCTTATCGATTGCCGTGAACGATCGGTTGATCACGCAGGCGGCCATCGATTATACGCCGGGTTACATTGGCCTGTGGTGTGAGGCCTATCAACCCGGCCGGACCCTGTGCGCTTTTGACAATCTGCACGCCGTCGGCACGCCATCGGATAGCCTGTTATACATTTACCCATTCTGCAACTGTCGTCGTACGGTGTACGGGGCGCAACCGTTGGAAGTACGCTGGCGCTGGGGAGCGAAGACGCCGGGCTATCTGGATCAGTTTAGGGCCGGTACAACTTTGACGGCAACGGTGGATGGCGTACTGGTGGAAAATCCGCAACAGTATTGGACAGTGCCGCAAGCGCGGCCCGACGAGGCCGAGATGTTTTGGATTTATGATTTGCCGAGTCTGGAGCCGGGCGCACACGTGATCGAATTCGTTGTCAGGTCAGATACGAAACTGACGGACGGCATGGACGAAAACGGCGACAGTCAATTGGATACGTATGGTCCCGGCGACATCTATGTGGGCTATGTGGAGGTGGTGGTGCTGCCGTAGATTGACGATTTTTCTGTTAGAGACTGTCGTAAATCCGTAGCTCAGGCATCCCTACACTTGCACCCACTGCGTGGGCGCAGTGCGGTGTGCCTGAGCTCTTAGCGTACCCTACCCAGCCCGGACTGGCTCAACAACGTCTGTCCGGGGTCGCCCAACAACCAGGCGATGAATTCACGCAGATCCCCCTGCGGTTCGCTTTGGGCAATGACATACAGGGGCGAAGATAAAACATACTTGCCGTTTGCCGCCGTTGCTGCGCTGGGGGCCACGCCCTCGATGGCGATGGCTTTCACACGCTCGTCAAGATGGCTGGTCGGCACGTACCCGATCGCGCCCGGCGTGTTAGCCACAAAACCAATCACATCCGTGGCTGAAGACTTTAACACGGCGTTGCGTGTGACGGCGCGCGCCTGCATGACGCGCTCCTCAAAGACTTGCCGTGAATAGGCTTCCGCCTCGCGGCTGACAGGAATCACTTCTCCCGTTCCGCCAAAGGGTGTCCAATCAAACGTGCGGCCCTGGAACAGATCACTGAGCTGGGCGAGCGTGACATCGCCGATTGGATTGGTGGGATGTACGATGATGGCGATCGGATCATGCGCCAGGCCGCTGATCCACACCCCCGCAGTTTTCTCCGGCTTGGCATGCAGAATCGCCGCATCGAGCTGACTGTTGCGCACACGTGCCACCGCGTCCTGCTGCGCGAGAGAGGTGGTGCCAGCCGAAACCCATTCGCGATCGGCCGTGTAATCCTTCACCACCCGATTGAGCACAGCGGCTTGATCGGCCGCTTCGGCCAAGCGCAGCTTCACCGGCGTGCGCGTGATCTGCGGCGTTTCCGCACACGCGACGAGCACGAGCGCCAGGGCCAGCAGAAATCCAAAGCGAAGGAATCGTGTGATCATAGACTATTGAGTCGCGAGGCGGAACAGTCCGACGGCCAGACACAGCCCGCCAAAGATAAAACGATAGACGATGAAGACCCTGAGCGATCGGCTTTTGAGATAACCCAGCAGCCAGCGAATGCTGAGATAACCGCTGAGCGCGGCGGCCAGAAAGCCAACGACCAACGGCCCGGCCAGTGAAGCAAGCAGCCCGGGCGCTTCGAACAATTCTTTCAAGGCCACTACGCCCGCACCCAGTAGAGCCGGAATGGACATGAGAAAACTGAACCGTGCGGCGTCTTCGCGGTTGAAGTGGCGCAGCATGCCGCCGCTGACGGTGGCGCTCGATCGGCTGACACCGGGCAACATGGCCAGGATCTGCCACACCCCAATGATGATCGCATCGAGCCACGTCAGCTGCTTGAGATCGCGCGTGCGTTGACCAAAACGCTCGGCGGCCAGCATTAATCCGCCGCCTAGCATCAGCACGATCGAAATGACCAGATACAGCGTGTAGAGTTGTTCCAGATAGTCTTTGATGAACACGCCTGCGATGACGGCCGGGATGGTCGCGACGACGATTAACCAGCCAAGACGTGCTTCAAATGAAGCGAACGGTCGGCGTTGAAGCAGGCCCGTCATTACGGCGCGCACGATGGCCCAAATGTCGCGCCAGAAGTAAAGGACAACCCCGACCAGAGTGCCCCACTGTACGAGGATATTGAACACCACGGTCGTCGTGGGGTCGAAGTTCCAACCTAACAACCACGGCACCAAAATAAGGTGTGCCGTGCTGCTGACAGGAATATATTCGGTGAGACCCTGGATGATGCCCAGAATAAGCGCCTGGAAGATCGACATGATTCTCTTTCTTGAGATGCGATACGTGATGCGCAAGATCACGCATCACGTATCGGTTGGGAGGATTGTCGTGTGGCTAGTTATACCGATATCGTCGCACTACTTCTCTTCAATCGTAATAGTCTTGATCACGCTGCCAACGAAGTCCGGTCCCTGCTGCGGATCGCGCGGCTTCAACTTCTTCGCCACATCCATGCCGCTGATCACTTCGCCAAAGATAGTGTAATTGGCTTCCTGGGTCGGATCGGCTG
>JAUQXC010000494.1 GCA_030834825.1 Thermoflexales bacterium | reverse complement strand
CATGGAAGCGCGCGGCAGCATGGTCATCGACATCGGCGGTGGCACCACTGAAGTCGCGGTGTTCTCGCTGGGCGGCGTGGTGCTAAGCAAGTCGATCCGTGTAGCGGGCGACGAACTCGACGAAGACATCATGCAGTACGTGCGCCAGAAGTACAACCTGCTCATCGGCGAGCGCATGGCCGAGCGGGTGAAGATCAACATCGGCTCAGCCTATCCGCTGCCCGAAGAAAAGATCATGACCATTCGCGGACGCAGTGTCATTACCGGCCTGCCGGAATCGGTGGATATTTCCAGCATCGAAGTCCGCGAGGCGCTTGCCAGTTCGGTTAGTCTGATTGTCGATCTGGTGAAGGCCGCGCTGGACGAGACTCCACCGGAAGTGGTGGCCGACTTGATGGAACAGGGCATCGCCCTGGCTGGCGGTGGCGCTTTGCTGCAAGGCCTGGCGCAGCGCTTGAGCGAAGAGGTGAAGGTGCGCGTGTGGGTGGCGCCCGATCCGTTGACGGCAGTGGCCATTGGCTGCGGCACGCTGCTGGAAAATCTCGACACCTTGCGCGCCATTCTGCAGAGCGTCGATCGCAGCCGCCGCCGGGTGATTGCGCCTGCCGGAATTTAAGCGTTTCATCTGTTGTTGGCTGTGTTTTGAATTTGGAGGTTGGACGCTTCGCGGGAGATTGGAGCAGCAGACCAATCGCTTGTGTCCAGCCTCCGTTTACATCTAACCACTCACATCCAATTTCCAACTTCTAGTCGCTAACTTCCAAACTATGAATCGTGAACGATCGCGAACCTGGTTGGTGCTGGTGCTGGCTGCGGTGGCCGTCGTGCTGCTGCTGCTGCATGAAGGCGGCCAACTCCAGCCAGTTGAAAACGTGCTGAACACGGTGCTAGGCCCGATCGAGCGCGCGGCCTCCGGCGTGTTTGGCGGCATCGGTAATCTTTTTGGCGCAGTGCGCGACCTGAGCGAACTGCGCACGCGCAACGCCGAACTGGAAGCACAAAACCAGGACTTGTTGACCCAGATCGCACAGTTGAAAGGGTTGGAAGGCGAGAACACTGCGCTACGCCAGCTGCTGAACTTCACGCAGGAGAATCCCAAGTACAAGTATCAAGCTGCCGCCGTGATCGGACGCGATCCCAGCCCGTACTTGCGCTACATCACCATCAACGCCGGTAGCCGCGAAGGTCTGCTGCCGGGCATGCCGGTGGTAACGGCGGGTTCGACGTTGATCGGGCGGGTGGCCGATGTGAGCTTTCGCTCGGCCAAAGTACAGCTGTTGAACGATCTATCCAGTGCGGTGAATGTGCGCCTGCAGACTTCGAACGTGACCGGACTGGCGCTGGGCCAACAGGATGGTTCGCTGCTGGCACAGTATCTTCCTCTCGATGTGGAAATCGTTGAGAATGACATTGCCTTGACCAGCGGCCTGGGCGGCAACCTGCCGCGCAACCTGGTAGTCGGCCAGGTCGCCGGCGTGGAGAAGCACGATTTTGATGTGTCCCAGTCGGCCACGCTGCGCCCGGCGGCGGATTACGATCGCCTGGATGTGGTGCTCATCATCACGAACTTCGAGGCGATTGAGCCGGCCGACGATGCCACACCCACACCGGAAGTGACGCCGACACTCCCGCCGACGCCAAATCCATAATGGGTGAGCTGGTTCTCACGCCCGACCTGCCATGAGCCTCTACTTCGTCATCCCCTTTCTGGCCTTGCTCGCCATCTTTCAGGCCACCGCCGCGCCGCAGATTCGCATCGCGAATGGAACATTGAATCTGTTGCTGTTGTGTGTCATGTTGTGGGAGCAGATCGAAGCGCGGGGCGAGGGTTACGTGTGGGCCTTTATCGGCGGAGTGGTGCTCGATCTGATCAGCGGTGGGCCGTTTGGGGGATCGATCCTGGCGTTATTGGCGGCGACCTTTCTTGCCAACCGGCTGGGCGGCGGCCTGTTTCGCGATCGATTATTGCTCCCCCTGGTCGCTGCCGTGGCCGGTACGTTCGCGTATAATGGAGTGTATCTGATTCTCCTGCGCATTTTCAGCGTCCCCGTCAATCTGGTCGATGCCCTGGTGCAGGTGGTCCTGCCTTCGGCATTGTTAAATGTGCTGGCCAGCCCCATCGTGGCACGTTTGATGCTGGCCCTGTATCGGCGAGTGAAACCGGTCGGAGCGGTGTGGTAGGATGAGCTCTCGTAAACGACGCATCTTTGCCAATCCACGCATCTTGTTCTTGTTGAGCATAGCCCTGATCGTGCTGGGCCTCTTTGTGCTGCGTCTATGGGATTTGCAGATCGTCCGGGGGGCCGAATATCTCAATCGGGCGGCCAACAATCGCCTGCGTGAGGAATCAATTTCGGCGCCGCGCGGCATCATCTACGATCGCACGGGCCAACCGCTCGTCGTCAATGCCCCCAACTTTGAAGTGCAGATCATTCCGGCTTATCTGCCGGAAGAGCAAGCAGATGAACGCGCCGTGTTTGAGCGCTTGTCGCAGTTGCTCAACATGCCGATCGAGCATCAATCGGCGATTACGAGCACGCAGGTGATCACGGGGCAAGGTCTGCTCACAGTGCTGGACGGTATGAAGTACCTGTACGATCGCAGCGAAGACACCATCCTGTCGCGCAAGTTCTACATCAAGAACATCGTCGACGAAGTGCGCAGCCTGGCGCCGTATGAGCCGGTGGTCATTAGCAGCACCGTCTCGCGCCCGATTGCGCTGCAGGTGGCCGAAGAAGCCTATACCCTGCCCGGCGTGCGTGTGCACGCCGCCCCGGTCCGCCAGTATATTTCCAGCTCGGTGACGTCCGGCATTCTGGGTTACTTGCGGCGCATTACGAAGGAAGATTTGCCCTGGATGTCGCCGGGCTATAACGCTGATGTCGATCGCGTGGGCGCAGTGGGTATCGAGCGCGAGTTTGAAGATCTGCTGCGCGGGCGCAAGGGACAGCGCTTTGTGGAAGAAGATGTGTTGGGGCGCGAGATTCGCGTCATGGGCGAGCCGCAGCCCGCCGCGCCCGGCAATAATTTGCAGTTGACGCTGGATCTGGATCTGCAGATTGCCACGCAGCAGGCCTTACAGGACGAGATTGACGAGATCAATCGCTACTACGATCGCATCGTCACCCGCCGCGGCGTGGGGCTGGTCATGAACGTGAAGACCGGCGAGATCCTCGCCATGGTCAGCCTGCCTACCTACGATAACAACCTTTTCTCGAAGTCAGTCATCCGGCAGGAAGAACTCGACGCGATCTCCAACGATCCTTATCTGCCGCAGTTAAATCACGCTTTTCAAAGCGCCTTCGCGCCCGGCTCGGTGTTCAAGGTGGTACCGGCTGCGGCCGCCTTGCAAGAAGGCATCGTCACCCCCCGCACCATCATCTTCGATCCGGGTGTCTTGGTCTTGCCCAATGAAAACTTTCCAGACAACCAGACTCTGGCGCAAAAGTTCTATGGCTGGTTTCGGCCTGGTTTTGGCGATCAGAACGTGGTCGATGCCTTAGCCCATTCCACCAATGTGTTCTTCTATAAAATCGGCGGTGGTTATCATGTGGCCGGTGAGCCGTCCTTTGAGGGGCTGCGGATCGATCGTCTGGCGAAGTATTCAGAGGACTTTGGCTTCGGGCAGACCACGGGCATTGATCTGGTGGGTGAAGCGGCCGGCCTGGTGCCCAATCCGGTATGGAAGCGGCAGTACATTGCTGAAAACTGGACGACGGGCGATACGTATAACTTCGCCATCGGCCAGGGTTTCCTCACGGCGACACCGCTGCAAGTGTTGACTGCGTATGCCGCTATCGCCAATAACGGCACCTTGATGCAGCCCCACATGGTGTCCCAGATCGCCGATGCGGCTGGGACCGTGATTCAGCGTTTCACACCCAAGGCCGTGCGCACGCTGCCCATCAGCCCAGAGAATCTGGCCATCGTCAAGCAAGGACTGGACGCCGTGGTCAATAGTGAAACCGGCACCGGCAAGAAGGCCGCGGTAGAAGGTGTGCACATTGCGGGCAAGACGGGCACCGCCGAATATTGCGACGATATGGCCACGAAGAATGGTGATTGCTATGTGGGACATCAACCCACGCATGCCTGGTTTGCGGCCTATGCGCCCGTGGAAGATCCGGAGATTGCCGTGGTGGTCTTTCTCTACA
>JAUQXC010000039.1 GCA_030834825.1 Thermoflexales bacterium | reverse complement strand
GGCGGCGGGATCGAGATCACAAACGGCTCGGCATCTTGAAGATGCCGGTGTGGAAATTCCTCATCGCGGCCATCATCGGCAAATCGATCCGACTGGGTATTACGGCCTGGGCGTGTATGGCCGGGATTCCGTGGCTACAAGAGATCTTCAAGTGAAATTTGACAACTTCTCTAACTCGGCTATAATCCGCGCACACAATTTAATGAAGCTGACGTTTGAGCGAGAGGAGTAGGCGCACACCTCTTGCCAGAGAGTGAAGGCCACCGGCTGCAAGCCTTCATCAAGTAGCAGCGCCGAACGTCGCTCGGGAGTCGATTGAAGAATGTAAAGCAAGACGAAGTCCCCCACTTTTTGTGGGAAGACATCTTGCCCTACTACTAGATTAATCCGGGTTCGCCCGTTATCGCGAAATGAGCGCAGCACCCTCACCCCAACCCTCTCCCTTAGAGGGCGAGGGAGCGTGCTGAACCAAGGTGGTACCACGGAAGCCTCTTTCGTCCTTGCAATCGAAAGGGGCTTTTCTTTTTGAGAGGAGAAGAATGACTGACACACAGATGCCCAAAACCTACGACTTTGCTTCGACTGAACAGCGGCTGTACGAGTGGTGGTGGAAGAACGGCTGGTTTAAGCCCGAAGCAGCGCGCGATCAAAGCGCCGAGCCGTTCGTGATCTCGATCCCACCGCCCAACGTCACCGGCGAGCTGCACTGGGGTCACGCCATGTTCGTCGGCGTGGAAGATCTGCTGATCCGCTATGCCCGCATGCAGGGCAAACGCGCGTTGTGGGTGCCCGGCATGGACCACGCCGGCATCGCCACGCAGTTGGGCGTGGAAAAACTCCTGCGCTCGCAGGGTATCACTAAAGAAGAGTTGGGACGCGAGGAATTCGTAAAGCGCGTGTGGGAGTGGAAGGCCAAATATGGCGGCATCATTCAGACGCAGATCCGCCGCCTGGGTGCGTCGTGCGATTGGGACCGCGAGCGCTTTACGCTGGACGAAGGCTTGAGCCACGCGGTACGCGAAGCCTTCGTGCGCCTGTATGATCAAGGCCTGATTTATCGCGGCACGCGACTGGTGAACTGGTCGCCGGGCCTCAAGACGGCCGTGTCCGACATCGAAGTGGAATATAGCGAAGAAGAGGCCACGCTCTACTACTTCAAATACTTCATCAAAGACACGGACGCTTATCTGCCCGTGGCGACGATCCGCCCCGAAACGATTCTGGGGGATACCGCCGTGGCCGTCCATCCTGAAGACGAGCGCTATAGCTGGCTCATCGGCAAGACCGCCATCGTGCCGATCCTGAATCGTGAGATCCCCGTCATCGGGGATGAGAAGGTCGATCGAGAATTTGGCGGCGGCGCGTTGAAGATCACGCCCGGCCATGACCCGATCGATTATGAGATCGCCCAACGGCACCAGCTGCCGATTATCAGCATCCTCACACTGGATGCGCAGATCAACGAAAACGGCGGGCCGTACGTGGGACTCGATCGCTTTGAGGCGCGTAAACGCTTCTGGGCCGACATGGAAGCGGCTGGCCTGACGATCAAGACTGAACCGTATCACACCAGCATTCCCCGTGCGCAACGTGGCGGCGAGATCATCGAGCCGCTGCTGTCCACGCAATGGTACGTGAAGATCAAACCGCTGGCCGAGAAAGCTTATCGGGCGGTGGCGAGCGGCCAGATCAAGATCATTCCGGAGCGCTTTGAGAAGGTGTACTACAACTGGATGGATCCGGAGACCATCCGGGACTGGTGTATCAGCCGTCAATTGTGGTGGGGGCATCGCATTCCCGTGTGGACGTGCGAGGCCTGTCAGCATGAATTCGCCGCGCGCACCGATCCGACGGAGTGCCCCCAGTGTCACAGTCCGCGCCTACGGCAGGAAACCGACGTGCTCGACACCTGGTTCTCATCGGGGTTGTGGCCGTTCAGCACGTTGGGCTGGCCCACTGAGACGCCGGACCTCAAGACGTTCTATCCGACGAGCGTGATGGAGACGGGTTACGATATCCTGTTTTTCTGGGTCGCGCGCATGATCATGTTCGGTCTGGAGATGACGGGGCAGGCGCCGTTCCACACGGTGTATCTGCACGGGCTGGTGCGGGATGAACATGGCCGCAAGTTCAGCAAATCGTTGGGAAACACGTTGGACCCGATCGAGATCGTGGACGAGTTCGGCACGGATGCTTTCCGCTTCACACTGTTGACCATGGGCACCCCCGGCAACGATCTCAACATCGGCCTTAGCCGCGTGGAAGCTAATCGCAACTTTGCCAACAAGATTTGGAATACGGCCCGCTTCGTGATCTCGAATCTGGAGGAGAGAGGTTTGAAGTCGGAGGTTGGGGAGGCGCTCACCCGCCTTGAACAACTAGCCACCAACCACCAACCACTAACCACCAGCTCTTCGCGGCCCGATCGGTGGATCTTGTCTCGCTTGAACGCCACCATCGCCAACGTGACGCGCCTGCTGGACAACTACGAGTTCGGCGAGGCCGGACGGCAGGTCTATGAATTTCTGTGGGGTGAGTACGCCGACTGGTACATCGAGATGTCGAAGATTCCGTTAAACTCCGGCGACAGAGCCGCGCAAGTGCGCACCGCAGCGGTGCTGGTGCATGTCCTCGATCGAACGCTGCGCCTGCTGCATCCGTTCATTCCGTATGTCACCGAAGAGATCTGGCAAAATCTGAAACACGCGATCGACAACCCGACATGGGGTGAGGCGTTGATCATCGCGGAGTGGCCCACGCCCGGCTCGATCGATCTGTCCGCTGAAGCGGATCTGACTTTGCTGATGGACGCCATTCGCGCCATTCGCAACGCCCGCGCCGAGCGCAATGTGGAAGCGGGCAAAAAACTCGCGGTGATGATCGCATCTGCCGAGAAAGCCCAGCTCTTTGAGACACAGCGCGCCGAGCTGGCCTTTCTGGCACGGCTCGATCCCGAAGCGCTATATGTGGCCGATCGATTGAAGGCGGAGCCGCAAGGTGCGCTGCCCATTGTGACCACCAACGCGACGATCTACCTGCCCCTCGCACAGATGATCGACGTGGCTGCCGAGCGTGAGCGGTTGGGCAAAGAGCAGAGGGATGTGACGGCGCAGATCGAGCGAATCACCAAGTTACTCGCCGGTGACTTCGCCACCAAAGCGCCCGCGAATGTGGTGCAGAAGGAACGCGACAGGCTGGCAGATCTTCAGATCAAGGCAGAGAAGTTACGGGAACAGATCGAGCGGTTGGGGTAAAAGATAGCCCCATGCTATAATGATCACGGAGCCATCCATAGCAGATAAGAGGTGTGTCATGCTGACAACACAAGTGACACTGACCGATCAGCAAACGCAAGCTCTGCGCTCGATTGCTCAACGCGCCGGCAAGACCGAAAAAGATGTCATCGTTGAGGCGGTAGAACTGTTCATTGCGCAGCATACGCCGCGCGAGCGCCGAGACATTCTGCAACAGGCGAAAGGAATGTGGCAGAATCGTACTGACCTGCCCGATTTGAGGACGCTGCGCGAGGAGAGCGATCGCTATATCGTTTCGGATGAGAACGCGCATGACTGATTGCTTATTGATCGACACGGACGTTCTCATCGACTACCTCCGCAATCGCCAGGAGGCGGTCGCTTACTTAGAAAGTGCAACTGAGCCATTGCTTATCTCAGTCGTCACAATTGCCGAGCTGTATGCAGGCGTGCAGGAAGGGAGTGAACGCACCAAATTGGATGTGTTCATCACTGCGTTTGAGATCGCATCGCTCGATCTCGCAATCGCCATAGTGGGTGGTCTGCACCGCCGTCAATATCATAAGAGCCATAACGTGAGTCTAGCCGACGCGCTCATCGCAGCGACGGCAGAACATCATCAAGCCAAGTTTGTCACGCTGAACAGCAAACACTTTCCGATGATAAAAGATGTGATTGTGCCATATGTTAAAGCGTGATTAGGAATATGTTCACCAAAACGCCAGCGAACATTGTACAGAAGGAATGCGATAAACTGGCTGAGTTCCAGGCCCAAACAGAGAAGTTGCGGGAACAGATCGAACAGCTAGGGTAAAAGTGAACCCTGCGAGGGCGCTAGCGCGAACTCTCGCAGGGGTTTTATTTATGACCGCATGCTATAATGATCACAGAGCCACAATTAACCAATAGGAGGTGAGTTATGCTGCTTCAGTCCGGCGTCCCGACCAGCTTCACATTGACTATTGGCTGGGTCGATCTTGTGATCATGCTCATCCTCATCATCACGTTCTTTCGGTGGCGCAGGGCCTTCAGCCTGGTCTTCCTGCTGGTCGCCGCAGTGTACGTCGTCCGCATTTTCCCCAATGAGTTGATCTGGCTCCTGAATCGCATCAACGATTTAAATGGCCCGGCGGCGTTTATCACCATCGGCCGGTGAGAAAGAACGCGCGTTAGTGAAGTAAATGTAACAGCACGCGGCGTACTATGAACACCCCGTCACGCCCTGATCGATGAGCGCTCAAAGATCTCATCGATCTTCTTCATTTGTTCACTACTCAACAGACCAAAATCCATGGCTCTGATGTTTTCGGCCACCTGCGCCACGGTCTTGAAGCCGGGGA
Organism: Thermoflexales bacterium; assembly: GCA_030834825.1. Lineage (GTDB taxonomy): Bacteria > Chloroflexota > Anaerolineae > Fen-1058 > Fen-1058 > Fen-1058. Next base: position 6,610 of record JAUQXC010000039.1, on the reverse strand, counting down.
TGGGAATGGTCCGCTCGCTGCGCGTCCAGATCCAGGCGAGCGCAATCTGAGCCGGTGTTCGAACCTCGCCCACCTCCGCAAACAGATTGCGGACAGCCTCAATCCGCTGGAGATGTTGTGTTAGCTGCTCAGCCTGCATGTCCCAAGCGTGCCGCACATCATCTTCTGGGAATGTCGTATCTCGATTAAACTTGCCTGTCAGCGTGCCTCTGCCGAGCGGGGATCGGTTGATACTGGCTTGATCATATTCCTGGCAGACCGCCAGCATTTGGGGCGCATCGTATACCATGTGCAGATTATGCTGGATGGAGGTGCAATGTGCTCCTTGCGCAAACACCTGCGCCCTCTCAGGATTATCGGTGCTCCAGCCGTAGTAGCGAATCTTCCCTTCGCTGACGAGGGACTCTAGCAATTGGATCATGGCCGGCACTTTCTCAAGAGGGTAATCCCAAACGTGCAATTGATAAAGGTCGATCACATCCGTGTTCAAACGGCGCAAACTGGCTTCACATTCAGCGCGGACATGCAGGAGGGGATCGTCCTGGTGCAACGTTACCTGTTTTTCGACCTCATTTACATTGAAACCGAATTTTGTCGCGATGGTGACCTGATCGCGTTTCCCAGCCAGTGCGCGTGCCAGAATTCGTTCACTGTGTCCACAGCCATAGTTGGCAGCGGTATCGAAGAAGTTGATCCCCGCGTCGAGCGCGTAGTGAATCGCGCGAATCGACTCGGCATCGTCTATCTGTCCCCAGCCTTCCGGATCATTCTCGAAGGTCCATGGCCCACCGATCGCCCAACAGCCCAGGCCCATCGCGCTCACTTCCAGATTGCTGCGTCCCAAACGTCGCGTGAACATATCGCCTCCTGATGTTTGTGAGATTACAAAGATCAAATAAAAAGACCCAGCTTGGGGTCCTTTATTTCACTACAATCGGCGAATCGCCAAGAAGGTAATCATCCAGGTCGTCCCTGAATGGATATCTATAGCGATCTCGTAAAAAAGGTGACCTCGCCGGTTGGACGAGGTCACAGTTACACGGCGAGGTGATGAAATCAACAAACAGGCTAGTCCGAGAACTATTGTTGTTTACCACTTACGGGTTCAAGTCCCACCTAACTGTGTTTATTCTAGCATCCGACGATCCCCAAAGTCAAATTTTAGGAAAAAAGTACCAGGGAGAGCCGATCGAGCAGACCGATAATCTGTCATAGGATAATTGGCGGACGCTCATAGATCTCATCGATTTTCTTCATTTGGTCATCGCTCACCAAACTGAATGCCATCGCCCCGCTATTCTCCTTAACCTGCGCGATACTCTTGAAGCCGGGAATGGGAATGGTCCGATCGCTGCGTGTCCAGATCCAAGTAAGGGCGATCTGAGGCAGGGTCCGTGAGTCGCCAGCATCAACAAATATCTTTTGCACCGCCTCAGCGCGCTGAAGATATTCCGCGGGCCGGTCCGCTTGCAAGTTCCAGCTGTGCCGCACATCGTTTTCCGGGAATATAGTTTGGGGGGTGAACTTGCCCGTCAGCATGCCCATGCCGAGCGGTGTTCGGTTGATACTGGCCAGATCGTGTTCCTCGCAGATCTTCAGTATTTGGTAGCTATCCAGCATTTGAGGCGGTCCATATGACATATTGAGCCGATGCTGAATTGCGGTGCAATGTTGCCCCTGTGCGAACACGCGCGCCCCCTCAGGATTATCGGTGCTCCACCCGTACCATCGGATCTTGCCCTCATCCACCAGCGTTTCCAGCATGTCCCGCACTTCGGCGGCTTTCTCTGGCGGGTAATCGCCCACGTGAAACTGGTAGAGGTCGATGTAGTCCGTCTGCAAACGGCGTAGACTGGCTTCGCACTCCTGACGCATGCGGGGGACAATCTCTTCGGTTTCCGAGACGATCCGTTTCTCTTCGTCGACCACATAGCCGAACTTCGTTGCCAGGATGACCTTGTCGCGCCGGCCCGCAATCGCCTGGGCGAGGATTTGCTCGCTGTGGCCGCACCCGTAGTTGGCGGCCGTGTCGAAGAAGTTGATCCCCGCGTCGAGCGCATAGTGAATCGCGCGGATCGACTCGGCATCATCCATCTGCCCCCAGCCGACGGGTTCCTGGCTGCCATCGGCTTCCAGCCAGTCCCAAGGTCCGCCGATTGCCCAACAGCCCAGACCCATCGCGCTCACTTCCAGATTGCTGCGTCCTAAACGTCGCGTGAACATCATGCCTCCTAAGATTGGTGAGTGTAGCGATCATTTATTCTGTGTGCCAACATAGATTCTCATGCTTGCGCGATGGCGCTTTTGAGGTCGGATAAAACACCCAACACGTTCCGCCGGACCCTCAATTCTGTGAGAAGGCGGTGATCAAGCGCTGGGCGGCGACCTGTGCGCCATCGAGGCGTATTGTGGTGGCGATGGATTGGGCGCGAGCCATCACATCAGGTTGAAGAGCACGCTCAAGAGCGCTCGTCAGCGAATCAGTGCTTGGTGCGCCGGGTGCGTGTGCAGTGCCAATGCCGAGTTGCTGGATTCGTTGTGCAAAGTAATGTTGGTCATACACTTGGGGGATGATGACTTGGGGAGCACCGGCAAGCGCAGCGAGGGTTGTGGTGCCCGCGCCGCCGTGGTGGGCAACGGCGGCCACGCGTTTGAACAACGCCTGCAGATTGGCTTCACCTATGATTAGGCAGTTGGATTCATTATCCACAACGGACAGATCGGCCCAACCCTGGGAGATGATCACACGGCGCCCGAGCGCGCGCGCGGTTTGAACCATCACCTGACTGCTGTTTTCCGGCGCGCGGTTGCTGCCGAAACTGAAGAAGATGGGCGGTTCGCCAACGTCGAGAAACGCCTCCAGCTCTGGGGAGAATGGACGCATATCCGGCAGGATCCAGGTGCCAGTCTGGAACACGGCCTGGTCTGCGGGATCTGGCCAGGGCGCCAATATCGGGTCGGCGGCCAGCCAGGGTTGGTTGGTCAAGATGTGGCGGAGCACATCGGTGATCGGGGATAGGCCGAGTTTTGCACGGTGGGAGTTGAGCAGGGCACCCCACATGTTGTTCCAACGCTCGGTATCCTTTGCCCAGAGTTCGCTGTAATCCGCCATCGCGGGCGCCGGCTTATCTCCCAGCAAGCCAAGTACAGGCGGGGCATGGTGCGGCGATGGCAGAACAGCCGGACAGTAGGCGGCGAAGACGTACGGGATGCCCATTTTCTCCGCCACGGAATGCGCGGCGATCTGCAAAGCTGTCGCTCCCACGATGACGTCGCAGCCTTGGGCGGCGGCTGTGATCGTTTCGAATTGCGTGGCGACCGTGCCTTCTATCATCTGACGTCGCTGCTCAGGCGTGAGTGGGGGTGCCGCTGGGCTAGCTTTCCCGGTCGAGCGCAGCTCAGGGCCGATCGGTGTGACAGGCAACCCCAGACTTTCGATCCATTCACGAAAGTCGGGTGGCACACACAGGCGGACCTCCTGACCGAGAGTCTTCAGTTGTACGGCCAGCGCCACCAGCGGCTAGATATCACCGCGTGATCCGATTGTTGAGAGCAGTATCCGCATCGTCTTCCTCCTTCAGTAAGTGTCAAGAGCGTTTTGAAACAACACACTCTAAAGCGGCACGGTTATTATTCAACCCAGTAAGAAACTTTGCATCTCATTGAACACGAGTTCCTCCTGCTTGATGAAACAGTAGTGATGCCCCTTCGGGATTTCCACAATCCGGGCGTGCGGCACGTTACGGCGGAATTGCTCGATCGCCTTCCGATTGTAGGAGTTGAGCGTCGTATCGAAGAATTCGATCACTTGTGCCTGCTGCTCTTCCGACATGAAATCGGCCGATAGATAATAGGCGCTGTCCGGTAGTGCGAAGAAGCTGAGCACTGGCACCTGAATCTTCGCGTCTTCCGGCACGTAGCTGTCTATCGTGGCACGAATCGCCTGGCCAATCGCCTCTGACATCTTATCCACCACTTTGCCTTCGAGCGTCCGCTTGACCGAGCGCTCGACTTCCGTGTCAAGCACTTCGCTCCAAATCGCCGCCAGTGAAGGATATCCGCGCTTGATGGCGGCCGTGTAATCTTCGAGGGTGTAATGGTCTGCGTATTCACCCGGACGCTGAATGTTGTACATAGGGTCTTTCGCCCGAATCGCTTTGAATGCGGGCGAGGCGCGGTCATAAGCGGCATCCAGAAACACTACTTTGAGTACGCGTTCAGGATACGCTGCTGCTAAATGACTGAGTTCGATGCCCGCCAGCGAGTGTCCAACCAGGATGGCCTGGTCAATCTTGAGGACATCCATGAATTGCCGAATATCCTCAGTCAGTGTGGCAATGTCATAACCGGTTTCAGGATAGTCGGACTCGCCATGCCCGCGACGAGTCAGGGCAAGAACGTGGAACTTGTCGATAAAGCGCGGGGCGAATCGATCAAAGATGTGGGCCGTACTGCCCAGGCCGGCCAGAAACAAGAGCGCCGGACCACCGCCGCCCCAGTCTAAATAATGCAGGCGGATGCCGTTCACATTCACAAAGTCGCTATGGTGCGGGGAAGTGTCCACTCAATGCCTCCTGAAGATGATGAAGAGCATATCACAGCCGGGCACAGTCTAGCAAAAACGGCGGCAAAACAAATCGGCCCTTCGGCTGATTTATTACTTGACTGGATATGGTAAAATCAAGCTGGAGATAGAGATAGAAAATTAAGCACGGGCTTTTCCAGATGCGTCAGACTCCCTCAACTGAGAGTCCGGCGCATTTTGTTTGGGGAGTACCCGGATAACCCTGCCCCTGTTGATCGAGGGACAACCCCGCTGTGTTACAATCGCCCAAAATCACCTTCAGTTTTAAGTCTCATCATGCGCAAGTTCCTCAAACGTCTTTTCATCACCTTGCTCCTGCTCGGCGCGATGGGCATCGCCATCCTCATTGGGTTCAATCTGTGGCTGCACGCGGCCTATGCCGATCGCATCTATGCGGTCATTGACCACGTGCCGCTCGACGAGCGTCCGCGCGTAGCCATCGTCCTGGGGGCCGGGCTGACCCGATCGGGTGAGCCGACACCGGCATTGTACGATCGCGTCGCCACCGCCGTCGACCTCTATCAGCGCGGTCTGGTCAACAAATTACTCCTCACCGGCGATAATCGCTTTATCGACTACAATGAACCCGAAGCGATGCGGCGCACCGCCGCAAAGCTTGGCGTGCCGGATGAAGACCTGGTGCTGGATTACGCGGGACGCCGGACCTACGACAGTTGTTATCGCGCGCGTGAAATCTTTGGCGTGAATCGTGCTATACTTGTGACGCAAGCGTTTCATCTCGATCGAGCAGTGTACCTGTGCGATTCGTTTGGCATTGAGAGCATCGGCATGGTGGCCGATCGGCGTAAGTACACCACCGGTTCACAGGCGTGGTGGACAATCCGGGAAGCCGCCGCGACCTTGGCTGCGTGGATCGACGTCAATGTCACTCATCCCACTCCCGTGTTGGGCGATCAGCTGCCGATCGAGTATTGAGTCGAGACCGAGCAACCAGTCAGCCGGTTCATCTTCAACTTATCAGGTTTTTTGTCTATGGACGCCAAAGACCTTATCGCTCAAGGCATCACCCTGGCGCGGCGCGGCCAGAACGAGAAAGCACGCGAGTTGTTCAACCTGGCGCTGGTCACCGATCCGCGCAGTGAAAACGCGTGGTTGTGGCTCAGCACGGTAGCCGTGGACGATGCCGAGAAGGAAGACTGTCTGCGGCAAGTCCTGGCCATCAACCCCAAGCACGTCAACGCCTCCAACGAACTGCAAAAACTCAGCGAGAAACGCCGCAGCGAACTATCCGCTAAAGTCGCGGCGCTGGCGGCCGCGCGATCGGCTATCGAAGCTCCCAGAGTGGAAGCGGCCGCCGTGCCCGCCGCCGTGGTGGCGGCGCCAAGTATGGCGGCGCCAAGTACGGCCGCGTCCACCGCCAAAGCCGTTCCCCGTAAAGGGACGCCACGCAAACGCGGAGGCCGCACTCAAATGCCGGGGTGGCTCAGGTTTTCCATCATTGGCGGCTTTGGTCTGTTGATCGTGATCATTGCATTTGGTTCGCTCAATATCATTGGACGCGCGTTGAATCCATTAACGCCGACGATCACGTTGACACCATCGCTCACGGCAACGATTCCACCCACGTGGACCTTTACGCCGACGTGGACTCCGACGCCCTGCCCGTTGCGCGTGTGTACCGCCACACCCACCAACACACCGACCGTCACGCCGACGTTCACGGATACGCCGACGCCGACACCGACGCCCACCCACACGTCGACAAATACACACACCCCCACCCGCACACCGACACCCACGCGGACACCGACGAGTACGCGCACGCCCACTTTCACCCGCACGCCGACGCCGACGTGGACGCCTTCGCTGACGCCCACCGCGACCGTCACGCGAACACCCACGCCCCCTTCAGCTACGCCATCGGCGACAGTCACACCTACCCGGTCAGCGACAACCAGGACGCGCACGCCCACACCAACCCGAACGCCGGCCAGGTAACCTCATCCTCCCGGAGGTTTAAAACCTCCGAGAGGTGACGCTGTGGTATAATGCCGCAAAACCTGA
>JAUQXC010000493.1 GCA_030834825.1 Thermoflexales bacterium | reverse complement strand
CTCATGATTGGTCTCGCTGAGCTTCACTTGCCAGTCGCGTATCCGCTTGACGAGGCGCGGCAGGATTGTTCCTACTGCAGCGGCGATAATGATGCAGGTCAGATTGCCAACAGTCAGCACTGGTTCAAGGCCGATGGCCCGGTGCATTTCGGCGTAGGCGACGGCGCCCAGCCAAATGCAGCCTACTCCATAGATGTATGCCCACAGCCGCTTCAGTTCACGTTTGCCAGTTGATTCGACCAGCGCCGGAATGATGTGCCACGGAAAGAAGTGGCCGCCCCAGAGCAGCAGGACAATGATCAGTAAGATCAGTGCTTCAATGATTCCGGTTAGATGAGAACTGCTTGCGTTGAAGGTCATGGTCGTGAATGCCGTGTTATGCTGTATTCGATGTCGCCTGTACGCGCGCCGAAGTTTGACGCCCCGCGCGGACCTTGCGGGAGCGGGACGTATGTTCACGCTGAGCATCACGCTTGGATTCACGACGGCTTCTGTCACGGCGGCGATAAGGACCGCGCCGGCTGGAGCGGTTCACTTCGGCGGGTGGCTCTTCGATGACTTCAACGACTGGCAGTGGGGCCGGTGAGGCAGGCGGTTGTACCGCCAAGCGGGCTTGCAGCCCATCAAGGGCCTGGCCCAGTGCCAATGCGAGGCGGCGATATTCAACACTGCCAGGCAGAGCCGGTTGGCGGTTGACCCAAGCCTGCACTTCTTGTGCGTTCATGCCGCCTCCATTTTGAGTTGGGCGTTGATCGCAAATTCGACAAATTCAACCGTGCTGATGCCGAGTGCTTTCGCCGATGTCATGGCCCGGTAGTACACGCAGGTGTCGATGGGTATGCTGCGCCGCCGAGCGGGCGGAATACGGGCCAATGTTTCATCGCTGTGCCGACGCTTATGGCACTTGGCGCATAAGGTGATGAGGTTGCTCAGGCTATGTTGACCGCCAATGAGAACCGGCACTACATGATGAACGTGTAGCTGCCGGCGTCCAAAATGTTCACCTTCTGCGCCGCAATCTTGGCAGGTATATCTGTCACGCTGCAGGGCGGCGATTTTCAGATATTGCAAACTCGATCGGATTCTGCCGCTGGTAAGGCGTATATGGGTGTCATCGATGATTTCGAAGATGCTCATGCCGGCTCCACAAACGAGAGTTGATTGAGGCCCTTGCGTAAGCCGGGGATCTCGTTAATAGCTCGGGGAGGGCGTTGTGGCCTCTTCTGGGAAGTCGGTGCGGTAGGGGTAAGGTCGATGGCGCCGTCGCTGGAAAAAACATTTTGTGCCAGCAATGCAACGGCCATGTCAACTACGGCGCTTTGAGAGCGGTAGGTCTTGTCGGCGATTCGTTCAATCGCTTTGATTGTGCTCTTTGAAAGACTATAAGTCTTTGGGAGTCGATTTCCAGCCATGTCATTCTCCTGTTAGCAATTGCTTACAATTTGCTTTCTCTAGTGTTATACACCAGAAGTAAGCAAAAGTCAATAGATTTACTTACCAATGCGAGTAAGTTTTAAGGTAGATTACAAAATGATGGCTTCTGCTAACGACTCATTCATCAAATGGTTGGAATCTGAAATGGCCGAGCGCGATTGGAAACAAGCCGATCTCGCTCGGAAGACTGGTATCAGCACTGGATACATCAGCCAGATACTCAATGGCGTGCGTACTCCTGGCACACAGTTCACGAAAGCACTTGCCAGAGTGTTTGGGATGAGTGATATTGAAGTGATGCGGCGTGCAGGCTTAGCCGACGATCTCCCCAAGTTCAGCCCCGTCATTGAGGCCACTGCATCGATGCTGAATGATCTCCCTGAAGAGGATCAAGAGGACATTCGAGCGATGGTCAGAGCGAAGTGGGAACGGGCGCAGCGGAAGAAGAAACAGGTGAGTGGGGCGAAATCGTGAGCGATTGGCGCGAGTACGAATTCAAAGCAATGTTCAGCGATTTACCGCCGATCGAACAAGGGGAGACGATCGGCGTTATTGTCGCACGTTGGATTAGGCGGCAGCTGTCCCAGCGTCGCATATGGGTGGTGAATGAAGTGTATCCGGTGGTGTACGTGCTGGGCAACGTTTCCGTGGGAACATAGAGGCTAGCATTCGAACAAATGTCTTGCGCGGTTTTGCTTATTTACACGGGACGTGAATTGGAATAGACTAGATCAAATTAGCGCGGGTGATGGTGAAATGCCGTCCCCGCGCTTTTTCATGGTACATGGTATTGACGCTCCCACGGGAGTCTATGCACTGTTTCCGCGGGAACGTGGATGCGGGGAGATTGATGCAGTTAGTGACTTCATGAATAATCGTTTTTGGGCAGTCTTACTTTGGGATCGTTGCTATGGTGGTCGAGAATAACTAGGACTTATACTAAATATGCGCTGTGCCTAATTTGGCAATGTCAGATTCAAGGTGATGCTTCTTGGTTAATTCGAGCTTTCAACCGA
>JAUQXC010000492.1 GCA_030834825.1 Thermoflexales bacterium | reverse complement strand
CCTTGATCCCTCCCCCCTCTCCTGACGTGAGGTATTGTCAGGAGAGGGGGGAGGGATGGCCGTTAGGCCGGAGTGGGGGGGTGAGGTAATGACTGGGAGGTAATCGATGGATTTATTATGGCCCGGCGCTTTGCTGCTCATTGGGTTGATCCCGCTGCTGATCGCGGCTTATATTGTGGTGCTGCGCCGCCGGCGGCGTTTTGCCGTGCGTTATTCCAGTCTGTCGCTGGTGCGCGAGGCGCTGCCCCAGCATTCACGCTGGCGACGGCATGTTCCGGTGGCGTTCTTTCTCGTCGCTTTGTTCAGCCTGGTGATCGCCTTGAGCCGCCCGGTGACTGTAGTGGCGGTGCCTGCCGGCCAGGTGACCGTGATGCTGGCCATCGATGTTTCGCGCAGTATGTGTGCGACCGACATCGCGCCGAATCGCTTGCTGGCGGCGGAAGCGGCGGCGGTGTCGTTTATTCAGCGGCAAGGCCCCTACACTCAGATCGGCCTGGTGGCCTTCGCCGGTTTTGCCGAGTTGATCCAGCCGCCCACCTCTGATCAGGAAGTGCTGCAAGATGCGGTCGAAAGTTTGCTCACCGGGCGTCGAACCGCGATCGGCAGCGGCGTCCTCGAAGCGTTGGATGCCATCGCCGAAATCGATCCGAACGTCGCACCCAGCGAGACCGGCGCAACCTCAGACGTCAAGCTGACGCCCGTCCCGAGAGGCGCTTACGCGCCGCACATCATCGTGGTGTTGACAGATGGGGTGAGTAACGCCGGGCCGCTGCCCTTGGAAGCCGCCCAGCAGGCCGCCGATCGAGGAATTCGCGTTTACACGATCGGGTTTGGGACCGCCGAGAACGAATCACTGCCGGCCTGTCGTCCAGGCCGCGAACCATTCGACGGCGGCGGACGGTATGGCGGAGGTGGACCGTATGGCGGCGGGCAGTCCGGTGGGGGGCAGTTTGGTGGCGGCGGTTTTCGCCGGGGGATCGACGAAGAAACGTTAAAACAAGTGGCTAATCTAACGGGCGGCGAATACTACTCGGCGGAGAGTGCCGATGAACTGCACGAGGTCTTTCAGGGCCTGCCCACGCATCTGATTACCCGGCATGAGACCACGGAAGTCAGTGTGGCCTTTGCGGCGCTGGGTGCACTTCTGGCGGCGTTGGCGATTATGCTCTCGCTGCTCTGGCAGCCGCTGCCGTAAGCAGACGCCTCGGTCGCTTGCAGTTATAATTGCTGGTATGGAGACGCCCCTACTCACATCCAAATTGCGTCTGCCTCCAGCACGGCCTCACGTCGATGTTGTGCCTCGCTGGCATCTCTGGGATCTGTTGAGCGCGGGTGCGCAGCGCCGTGTCACTTTGCTCTCTGCTCCGGCGGGGTTTGGCAAGACTACGACCCTCAGTGAATGGCTGCATCGCCAGGCTTTGCCCGCGGCCTGGCTGACGCTTGACGAAAACGACGATGATCCGGTTCGTTTCTGGCACTATCTCATTGCCGCCTGTCAGAGTGTTTTCCCCGAAATCGGCCAGACTGCTCTGCGCTTGCTGCAAGCGCCTCCTCCCGTAAACATAGAGGCTGTAGTCGCGAATCTGCTGAACGATCTCGTTGTGATCGCACAACCGCTGTATCTGGTTGTCGACGATTATCAGCTCATCACGACAGAGGCGATTCACGCTAGCGTGGCCTACTGGATCGATCACTTAGCCGCTACAGTGCATCTCCTGCTGGTCACGCGCGCGGATCCACCGCTGCCTCTGGCGCGTCTGCGGGCACGCGGCCAGTTGACCGAACTGCGCGCTGAGCAGCTGCGCTTCTCGTTGGATGAAGCCGCCGCGTTTCTCAATCAAGTCATGCAACTCCGGCTTGCGGCGAATGAGGTGGCGACACTGGAATCTCGTACCGAGGGTTGGGTGGCTGCTCTACAGCTGGCCGCGTTGTCACTGCAAAACCAGGCCGATGCCGCGGCCTTCATTCAGGATTTTGCGGGAAGCCATCGCCACGTCACTGATTACTTGCTGGAAGAAGTGCTGAACCAGCTGCCTTCCGAGATGCAGAATTTTTTGCTGCAGACCAGTGTTCTGGATCAATTGACGGGTCCGTTGTGTGATGCGGTGACGGGCCGATCGAATAGCGCCGCGCGTCTGGCGCAGCTGGAGCGCGCGAACCTGTTTGTGACTGCGCTGGACGAACAACGTCAGTGGTATCGCTATCACCGCTTGTTTGCCGAGCTGCTGCGATCGCAGTTGTCGGTCAGGCAGCCTGAAGCGCCGGCCATTTTGCATCAGCGCGCCAGCCAGTGGTATGAGCAGGCAGGCAACCTCGATGCTGCCGTGCAGCACGCTTTCGCAATTCCCGACGTAGCCCGTGCAGCTTACCTCGTCGAAGAATATGGCGCGGCCCTGTTGAACGGAAACCGTCTCAATACGTTGTTGAGTTGGGTGCAAAGAATACCGGCTGAAGTTATCGAGGCCAGTTCTTATCTTTGTATGGGCTGTGGCTGGGTCTACGCCCTGACGCAGCAAATTGATCGCGCCGAACGGTATCTGGCCGCCGGCGAAGCTGCGCTGGCCTCTTTCGTGCCGCGTTACATCCCCGGCGATGGACGTATTGTCACGCGCGAGGAAATTCGTGCCGATCTGGCCGCCGTGCGCGCTTACTGTGCGCGTGCCCGTGGCGACGCGGCCGGCGTCTACAGCTACTCACAGCAAGCATTGGCCCAGCTGCCGCTGAACGATCAAACTGCGCGCGGAGCCGTGGCGCTTAATCTGGGGTTGCTTCATTTTGAAAATGATGAGCTGGATGAAGCTCAACAGCGGTTGGCCGAAGCCGCCGAGTTGGCTTTGGCGGTAGACGGCAACACGCTGATCGCTACCACGGCGTTAAATCTGCGCGGCAATATCCTCAGAGAAGTGGGCCTGCTGCGTGAAGCGGCAGCCTGTTACTCGCACCTCATCACGTTGGAAATTGGTACGGCTTCCGCTGCAGCTTCAGCCGCTTATCTGGGTCAGGCCGGACTAGCCGAGATTCACTACCTGCGCGCTGAAGTGGCAGAGGCCGTCCAGCATTCCGAGGCCGCGCTGCAACTGGCCAGGCTGGATGATAATCAGCAAGCGCAAGCCACGTTGCTGCAGAGTTACTTGCTGCGCGCGCAGGTGGCGCTGCTGACGGGCGATCTGTTGGGCACGGAAGATTGGCTTACTCAAGCCGATCGCTATGCTGGCGCTCACCCGCTTGGAGCTCCCAGGACCGATCGGCTTATCGTGCGAGGTGAGCTCTGCCTCGCACGCGGTGACCTGGCAGGCGCCGTGAAAATGGTTGAAGACACCGTCTCTGTGGAAACTCGCCAACATCTGTCAGAGCGTTTATTGCTGGCCCGGATCAAGTTGGCCCAAGGGAAGATTGATCAAGCAGTGGTTGAATTGGATCGTTTGGTCACGGCGGCCTCGGACCAGCGTTGTTTCCTCACTCGTCTTGAAGTGACGCTGTTGCAAGCAGTTGCTCAACTGCACCTGAAGAATACGGCGCAGGCCCGACAGCATTTAGTCCACGCTCTTGCACTGGCTGAGCCTGAAGGTTACGTGCTGCCGTTCGTGCGGGCGGGCGAGGTGATCGTCCCGCTGTTGCGACAGGTGCTTGCTCAGGAGAGCCAGGCTACTTACGCGCAGAAAATATTGGGCGCAGTGAACGTTCACCTCCGCCAGCGCGAGGCCGGCCTCCTTCACGAACCCATTAGTGGGGCACTCATCGAGCCGTTGACCGAGCGGGAGCGGCAGATTTTGCGCCTGCTGGCGACCGGACTTTCCAGTACCCGGATCGCGGCTGAGTTGGTCATCGCTGTGAGCACGACCCGTTCCTACCTCAAGAGCATCTATCGCAAGTTGGACGCCCATAGCCGCGACGAAGCGGTGGCACGCGCGCGCACATTGGGCTGGCTATAACCCTCTTTGATCCTCAACCCCCTAGCAATTCCCCCCACGTAGGGGTAGTGATCTCCTCGGTGCAGGCCGTATCATCAGGGCACGTATTCACGCAGGAGATATTTCCATGGATCAATCCAAAATCGAACCACGCTCTGTACAGCCGGGCAAGCCTGTCAACCGTACACCGCCTTACAAAGCGGTCGCCACGCAGTCGCTCTATATTCCCATGCGCGATGGAGTGCAAATTGCCATCGACGTGATGCTGCCTAAAGATTGTCCAGCCACGCCGCGGCTGCCTGCGATTTTGATCATCGCACGTTACTGGCGCAGCTTCGCCATGCGGATGCCCTGGCCGCCCACACGTGCGCCCATAGGCCCGCGCGATCCGATTCCTGATTTCCTGGTGGCGCAGGGCTATGCCGTCGTCGGCGTGGATGTGCGCGGTTCCGGCGCTTCTTTCGGAAACAGCCCCTATCCCTGGAACGAAGCCGAGATCGCCGATTACGGTGAGGTGGTCGAGTGGATCATTAAACAACCGTGGTCGAGCGGCGTCGTGGGCGCGCTGGGAATTTCATATGAAGGCGCTACGGCTGAACTGCTGGCCGCCGTCCAGCCCACCGCTACCCAGGCTGTCATGCCGCAGGAAACCGAGCTCGATTTGTATACAGGCATCACTTTTCCCGGCGGTATCCGCAACGATTACTTCATGCAGACGTGGCAGCAGACCAACGCCGATCTGGATCGAAATTGTGTGCCGGGCGAATGGGGGCCGGCAAAGTTTTTTCTGAAGGGCGTGCGGCCTGTGGATGCCGATCGAGACCGCGCCCAGCTCGCTCGGGCGGTGGCCGACCATCGCCAGAATGCGGATGTCTATGCCGCGATCAAGAACGTTGTTTATCGCGATGATCCTTATGGCACGCTCAACGTCACGATCGATGATTTCAGCCCGTGGCGCTATCGAGATCAGATCGAGCGTTCGGGCGTGCCGATCTTCGGCTGGGGCAGTTGGTTGGATGGCACTACCGCCGAGGCAGTGCTGCAGCGCTTTGTCACGTTTACTAATCCACAGCGTGCGGTGATTGGCGCATGGGATCATCGCTACAAATATCATGCCAGTCCCTACCGCCGGGCGAAAACGCGGATCGATCCCGATCTGAAGAAGGTCTGGCAGGCCGGCGTCGATTACTTTGATCACTACTTAAAGGCTGCGCCCGGAGTAGAGTACGACGAGAAGCAGTTGTTCTATTACACGCTGGGTGAAGAGCGGTGGAAGGTGACCAACGTGTGGCCGCCTGTCGGCGTGACGAGACAGCGTTGGTTTCTGGCGCAGGATAATGGTTTGGTGCAGCGGCCGCCTACTGCCGAAAACGACTACGATTCCTATACGGTGGACTTTGAGGCGACCACGGGGAAGAAGAATCGCTGGCACACATCGGATGGTATGACGTCTGTGATTTATCCCAATCGTGCGCGAGCCGATCGGCGTTTGTTGACGTATACGAGCGCCCCGCTGGTCGTAGACCTGGAGATCACAGGCCACCCGATCGTGACACTGTACGTCACGTCCACCACAACCGATGGTGCCTTCTATGTCTATCTGGAGGATGTGGACGAAACGGGCAAAGTCGTTTACGTCACCGAAGGTCAACTGCGGGCGCTTCATCGCCGCCTGGCAGCGGACCCGGCTGTGCACCATCTCGATGTTCCTTATCACTCGTTCAAGCGTCAGGACAGTTGGCCGCTCGTGCCGGGTGAGGTGGCTGAGCTCCAATTTGCTTTGCTGCCAACTTCGGTGCTGATCAGAAGAGGCCATCGCTTGCGGGTGGCGGTGGCCGGACACGATCGCGATACGTTCGCGCGCATTCCCGCGCAAGGCACGCCGACGATCGCCGTGCAGCGAAATCGCGTGCAGGCCTCATATATCGATCTGCCGGTGATTCGGCACTGAAGCGAAAAGTAAGCACGTAACTCGCACCCCCTCATCGATGCGGATAAGGGGGCGCTTTGTTTTCTCATCTGTTCGTTACACAACTGTTACATCTTCGTTACCGAATTGAGGCCGGATTCTCATGTGGCGCCAGTAGAATGACGACGTGCTTGCGAAGAAAGACTGCGGCACAACTTTGACCTGGAGCAAAACTCAGTGGTGCGTAAAGTGCTGGAGCTGTTCGGCGGTTGTTATTTGATTCTCCTGAGCGTGCTGGGGATATCTTTGCACAACGCTTCGCCTGGACCTGTCGCACAAGAAATTCTAGGCGTTGGGATTGGCCGGCACGATGGGATCGAGGGAATTGCGTATCTATCGAGACGATATTTAAACTGTTCCCAGTCCGAAGGTCAATCCTGGGCCGCGATCTGCACCATCGAGATCGCCGGCCGGCCGCTGGAGATTCGCGCCCAACGCAATCCTCCCATGCATCCCAATCAGCTCGGCGGCGACTGCGAGGCATTTTACGCAGGCAAACAATGGCCCTGTCGGATTGATTCGCGTCATCTTCATATGGCTTGGTTTGCGTACCTGGATGAGCCGTTGGGGCTGGGCAAAGATCAACTCGACGGCCTGCGCCAAAAATACTTGCTTGAGAACTTGCCGGAATCCAGTTTTTTCAATATCGTCTGTCTTGCAACGATCGTTAGCGCGGTATTAGCCCTCCTTGCGTCAGGTGCTTGGCTGGGGTCCCGTGTGTCTAACAAATTCTCTCGCATCTTGACGGCTACGCTATGCGCCACTGTAGTAGGGCTTGTCTCTTTCGGGGGAGGAATTCTCTTGACCAGCGGCTTCTGGGATTAACTGACTATGTCTCAAAAAGTGAAAAAGTTCCTTTTGTATTGACCGTGTCCATGATGATCCTGATTGTCGCAGCGATCATCGTGATCGCTACCATAGGGAATGAGTAGGGTCAGGCGCACAACCAAGGACGCTTATGCCGACTAAAACCGAAACGATTCTCTTTGCCGTATTGCTGTCGTTGTTGATCCTGATCGAGGTGGCCTGTGCGCTAGTGGCCTATTTCACGCTGGGCGAGGTAATGAGCGCGTTCTACATTGTGATGATTAGCCTGCTAAACTTGTTCTGCGCCCTGCTGTTTTTTCGGCATCGTCGCGCCGCTATTGTGGGCGTCGTCAGCCTGGCGCTGTTGATCATTCCCGTACAGCTCGTGCTAGGCGTTGAGGTGGCGCGTGTGCAAATCGAAGCAACGCACATCGTCACCTATGTCTACAACTATCGCGACCAGACTGGACAATACCCGGCGAATCTCGACGCGTACACTTTTCGTGATCCGGCTGTGCGCCAACACTTTGGCACTTATCAACGCGACAGCGTCCCCGTTGGCTTTGTCTTGTATTACTGGGCCGGTTCGGCGACAAACTCGTATTGGTATTCATCGCATACCGGCTGGGGCTACTATCCCGATTGAGCGAACGATGATCCATCACATTGTCTCATCCCCCGTAACACCATTGGCTGTCGGCCTAGCGCTGACCTGGTTTGACATCGTGACATCCGAGCCGTTCGACCGCTTGACGTATGCGCTCAATTATGCCGAGGGGCACGTCGCGCATAGTCTGTGGACTCAGGCTCAGGCCGCTGAATTCGTGCAACAAGCCTGGCCGAGTGCTCTGCCCGAACTTCTCGGACGGGTGATGGTGTATGTGAGTATCACCGGTGTACTGCTGTATATTCAGCGTTATTGGCACCGGCGTCGAGTCCATACGAATGTAAGATAAACCGGCCGCTGGGTCCGCCGTCCTCGGCGGCCCAGGACTGGCGCCGAGGACGGCGCTATGAGCCGCCGCTGCCCATTGTTATCCATTCGTCACACAACTGCTCCTCTTGTATAATCCCAGCTAGTCGCCAACTTTTTCAACCGGATCACACTCATGCCGCGCCGCATTCTCATCGTCGACGACGAACCCGCTGTCACTCAAGCCTTGCACACGCTGCTGGCGCAAGCCGGTTATGAAGTCGGCGTGGCGCATTCCGGCCCGCAAGCCTTGCAATCGCTTACTCCGCCGCCGGATCTGATCATTCTCGACGTGATGCTGCCGGAGATGGACGGTTACGAAGTCTGCCGCCGGCTGCGGGCGCAGCCGCAGCACATCCCTGTCGTCATGCTCACGGCGCGCAGCGAACCGATCGACAAGCTGTTGGGGCTGGAACTGGGCGCCGATCTCTATCTCACCAAACCGTTCGCTCCGCCTGAGCTGCTGGCGCATCTCAAAGCCATCTTCCGTTTGCTCGACGCTCATGGCGCACGTGGTGAGGGCCTGCCGCTGACCTGCGGCCCGTTGACGTTGTGGGATGTGCAGCATCGCGTGGAAGTGGACGGCCACCCAATCGAACTCACGCCGAAAGAGTATGAACTCCTGCGCGTGTTCATGCAGCATCCAGGCCGCGCCTTTGGTCGCGAGACGTTACTGCGACAAGTGTGGGGCTATGAGTTCAGCGGCGACTCGCGCACTGTGGATGTGCACGTGCAGCGCTTGCGCGCCAAAATCGAAAGCGATCCGGCGCAGCCGCAATTGTTGTGCACGGTGCGCGGCCTGGGCTATCGCCTGGTTGCACCGCCGGCGACCTCATGATGGTTATTCCGCTCAAAGTCCTGATCTTCTGCGCCGTGTTGGTTCTCATCGGCAGTGTGCTGCTGGCTGTGTACGTCGATCGACGCAGGCGGCGCAAGTACCTACTCGCCGTTCCTCTTGTACCTGTCTTTGAAGGTGCACCCGTCGGTGTGCTCGTGTTGGATTCTCCGACTACCTATCATCACGTCAATGCACTCGCCTGCACGCTGCTCGCGCTACCTGAACGCTGTGGTACATTGCCAAGTGGTGGTTGGGGCGATCTACTGCGCGCTGATTTTATTCAAGCGACACAACAGGCGGGTCAAGCTCAGCAACGCCTGGTCAACGTCACGGCGGAGCAACGTGTGCGCTGGAGTGTGAGCGTCGTCGAGGGTGAAGCGATCGTGCTGTTAGCGGACGCCAGTCAGGCCGGGAAGATCGAACGCGCCTCGCGCCTGTTCCTCAGCGAGCTGGCGCATGAAATTCAAACGCCGCTTACCGCCATCGTGGCGCACGCCGGCGTGCTGCGCTCACCCGAAACGCCGCCCGACACGCGCGAGGTTTCGATCAATCTGATCGAGCGGGAAGCTTATCGTGCCAGCCGTCTGGCGCGCGATCTCTTGGAACTGAGTCGCCTTGAGAGTGCCAGCGACGAGGTTCACAAGCCGATCGATCTGGTGGTGCTCGTCGAAGAAGTCGTGGCGCAGGTGATCCTGGCGGCTGAGGATAAACAGCTCGAGCTCTCGTTGCAGGCCGAAGCGAACTTGCCGCACATCTCCGGCCACGCGGATCAACTGCAGCGCGCCTTTCTCAACCTGCTCGATAACAGCGTCAAATATTGTCAGCCCGGTGATCGCATCGACGTGATTCTGCATCGCGCCGCCAACGGCGTGAGTTGTGCCGTGCATGATAGCGGCCCCGGTATCCCGGCGCAGCATCTACCGCATCTCACACAACGTTTATATCGCGGACGCACCGACGTGGAGGGCAGCGGGCTGGGCCTGTCCATCGTCGAAGAGGTGCTGCGGCGGCATCAGGCGCAGTTGAAGATCGAAAGCCGCAGCACGGGCGATCACACCGGCACGCGCGTGCAGTTCGTACTGCCGCTGGCGTAACGATCCATGAAACGCACTTACCTCCTCCTCATCCTGCTCGTGGTCTTGTCGATCGTGGCGTATTGGCTCCTGCCCATCCCGGGGCAAGTGACCTTTGTCTTTGACGAGTCACGCGCGACGACGATCTGGCCGCAGATCCGTTTCAAACCTGATCAGTTGATAGCGAATCAACCTGCCATCGTCTCCGTCACCGATGTCACGCCGTGGTCGAACGTGCAGCTCTCGATCGCCGGCCAGGCCGCTCAATTTTTGGATTGGCAGAAAGAAGCGACTGCCGAACGCTGGACGTGGCGCTGGACCTTCACCGTGCCCGATCGGGCCGGCTATCCGATCGTGTTCTATCACGACTGCGACAGCGGCTGCCGCGAACGTGCCCGCATCACGCTTGGCTCACCGGATGCGGTCAACCCGATCGATCAACTTACTCCGACGAAGTTGTGCGCGGTCTTTGCGCATCCGCAACGTGATTGGCATGGGCGCAGCGGGTGGGCTGTGGAACTGACGTACGCGACACAAGCCGGCGAAGATTACTGGAACTTGGACGATCTGGCCGCGCGGGTGCAGCAAGCCGATCGGGCGGGGCTGAACGTTCTGGTGCGTGTCGATTACGATCCGCAGCAGAGCCTGCCGCCGCTGGATGATTTCGTCGCACTCGATCGCTATTTGCAATTCCTGCGACGCTTGGCGCGCGACGATCGCTTCAAGCCCGTGCAGGGTTTTATCATCGGCAGCGGGTATAACACGCAAGGTGGCAATGCGCTGACCCACGATCGCGCGGTGACGCCGGAATGGTATGCGCGCGTCTTCAGCGGTTATGGCGCAGAGGCGTCGCATGCGGATAATGTGGTGCAAGTGATTCGCGCCGAAAATTCGACGGTGCAGATTTTGGTCGGCCCGGTGCGGCCCTGGAACACCGATCAGAATGGATCGCAGAAGTATCGTGTTGATGCCGCGTGGCTGAACTACTTCAACACCCTCGTCGCCGCGTTGGCCGAGGCCGCGCAGAACAAAGCGGCGATCGGTCTACCCAACATCGCGCCGAGTGGCTTCGCCGTGCAAGCGCCTGGCCGGCCCGAGGCCGTGTCTATTCCCGCCGACGAACCGCGCCTCGATCTGGTTCGCGCCGAATGGCAGGGCGCACAGGCGGGCTTTCGCGTCTATCGCGATTGGCTGGACATCGTCAATGCCCATGAAGCCACACGCGGCCTGCCGGTGTACATCACCTCCAGTAATACCTTCACGCCGGACACCAACGTGCCGCCCGCACAGAACTATCCTGTAGGTTGGTTGACCACCGCGCTCGATGTGATCAACCATGAGCCGCAGATCAAATCGCTGTGCTGGTTCATCGACGACTTCTCCCACGATCAGCAGTGGGATTTCTTTAGCCTGACCAAGCACCCCGGCCGCTTGATCGATGCGGCGGAAGAGTTTGATCAACTGCTGCAAACGACTCGCTAGATTCAAAGTTTACTTCTTGATACAACTCCAGATTATCACGCGGCGCTCATTCCAGCACCGCGTGATTTTCTCATCTGTTCGTTACACAACTGTTACACAGCTGTTACCAAATTGAGGCCGGATTTTAAGGTTGGAGATGCAATATAGAAGAGGCTCAGCGGAGTAACAGATAACAGCGTGTCAGTCAGAGGAGCTTCACCATGAAAAAGTCAGCCATCGTTTTAGGACTATTCTTGTTGGGTTGGACAGGTTCGTTGGTCCTGCTAACGGGGTTGGATGTGAACAATCTATTCGTTTATCTGCCACGCTGGCTGCTCTACTTGGGGGCCTGCGCGCTGGTGCTGCCCTTTGTGCCGGGAAAATACTGGCAGATCAAGACCGGCTTAACGGTTATCCTGCTGGTGTGGCTGCTCATTCTGCCTTCCGTGCGCTGGAATACGCTGAAGTCATTTTACATTGACTGCGCCAACATCCAGCGCGGCATGACCCTGGCCGCAGCTCGCCAGGTGATGGCCCCTTACGTGGAAGCCGATAACTCACTGATTGTTTATTCGGCTTATATGCCTGAAGCGCCAGAGACCCCGGCTGAGCACAACACGCGCATTCTCTTTATCCCGACGGCGGCCGAGACAGCTGAGTGGTGCGTGGTCTATCCAGAAGAGGAAAAGGTCAAAGCGGTGGTCATCAGTCCGGACTAAACTGGCGCGTTACTTCAAGCGAGTAAACTGAATGAGCCGATCGATAACCGATCGGCTTGGTTGCCATTGCTAGGTCTACGGCTGCACGACGAAGCGACTATCGAACTACGCTTTCATCGGCTGCATGCTCTTCGCCGCTATGCATATACTTTTTCATCACCTCAAAGAGAGTGCCCAGATCGCGCTTAGGCAAGCTTCCTGGTTTATTTACAGCCTTGTCCAGC
>JAUQXC010000491.1 GCA_030834825.1 Thermoflexales bacterium | reverse complement strand
GTTCTGATTCTAGCATATTTGAGGGCGTGAGGCGTAATGTGTGAAGGTGTAAAACGTAAAGCGTGCTGGTTGTCGTTATACCCGAGCACGCGGGAGTGCCGCGCGCTCTCTCTATCTCAGGTGCGCCACATGATCGTAGATCGCCAGCAACTCGCGCGCCGCCTTATCCCACGTGAACAATTTGGCGCGTTCCAGCCCCAGCTCGATCGATCTCGCGCGCAAGTCTGGCTGCTCGATCATCTGTTGCAGAGCATGGGCAATGTCAGCCACATCACGTGGATCGACTTGCAGTCCCGCTTCGCCAATCACTTCGGGTAGTGATGAAACCTTTGATCCGACGACGGGTGTGCCGCAAGCCATCGCTTCGAGCAGCGGCAGGCCGAAGCCCTCGTATAGCGAGACGTAGGCAAACAGATCGGCGGCGGAGTAGAGCGCGGGCAGATCGACATCGTCTACAAAACCGGGAAAGTGTACGCGACTTTCCAACCCCGATCGTTTCACCTGCTCGAAGATCGGCTCGGCCATCCAGCCCTGGCCGCCGGTGATGACGAGGTGATAACCAGGTGAGACATTCCGCCCAGCGCGCCCCCGCTCCGCGGACAGGGCGTGAGCGGAGCCTCGAAGAGGCGAAGTCGAAGAACGCGCTGCGACTAACTGCCCAAACGCCTCGATCAACCGCCCGTAATTTTTACGCGGCTGCAAGGTGCCGATCGACAAGATAAACGGCCGCGGTAGTTGATACTTCGCGCACACGCGATCGAGCTCGGTCCGATCGTGTACCGGTGCAAAGCGGGCCTCGACGCCGCTGTACAGCACGGTGATCTTCTCGGCGGGCGTGCCAAACAACTCGATCAGATCGTTCTTCGTCGCCTGTGAATCGGCCAGAACGTGCGTGGCCCGCTTCACCGATCGTGGTACGGCCTGGTTCAGAAACGCGCGCAGGCTCGGCCAGGCCGAATCAGGATCGCGGATGAAGGAGAGATCGTGCACGGTCAACAGCGTCGGCACGCCGGGCAGGGTGGGGGGTAGCGTGAAATCGGGCGAGTGGAACAGATCGACTTTGCCGACGATCAACTCGACGGGAATTGGAATTCGTAGGCGTTGCCACACACGCATCAGCCATTTATCGTGGAAGGGCAAACGTCTGATGGCTGACGGCTGCTTGCTGCTGGCTGCTTGCTGACTGCTGATTGCCGATTGCTCTATACGATGACGACTGGCGTAAAAGAAAGAATAGCAATTATCCGCAGGCAACGCCAGCAAAGCGCGCATCAACTCGCGGGTGTAGCGGCCGATGCCCGCGCCTTGTGTGGCCGCAGAAGTGTAGTCGATGCCGATGCGCATGTGCCTCACCTACCCTCAACCCAACCCTCCCTCGCCTGAGGCCGCTTCGGCGGGGGAGGGGAAAGCGAGGTTATTTGCCAAATTTTACATCGCTGTACGTGATGAAGCGGTTCGAGAAGAAATTCCAGAACAACACGACCAGCACCGCAATCACCAAGGCCGCATTAAGACCCAGTTGCTCGATTGAGATGTGCAGCGTATTGATGGCAAAAGCGACCAGTCCCGCAAATGGTCCGTATTGCATGGATTCGACGAATGTGACCATCGGGCCGCTGAACAAGGCGAAAATGGGCGTGCGAATCAGCAGGCCGATCACACTCAGCGTGAAGAACATGCCAAACTGACGTAGCAGCGGTTTGGAGCGCGAATCAGGATACGTCCAGTAACGGTTCCACAGGAAGTTGTTGATGGCCGCCAACGTGAATGAAATCGCCTGCGCCAGCACAGGAGGAAAACTCAGCGCCTTATACAAGAGATTAAACACGCCGAAGTCGACGATGAACCCGGTCGTGCCCACGGCCAGGAACTTGGCGAAACGCTTGAATTCTTTGCGATTGGTTTTGGCAAGCGTGATCAGTCGCGACATGGTGATATCCTATTGTCCCACTTTCATACCAGCTACATGATCGACAACGGGTTTTGATCAGGCTGACATTATAGCAGAAAGCCTATCGCTCTTACGGCCTGGCGGCCTGCCATATTGCACGCATGGAAGCACACAGAGATGCGATCACGCTGCCAGCTGCTTGATCGGCAACGCCACTTGATCGCTTTGGCGCTATGGCACAAAGTTGTTTGCGGTAAAGAAGCATCCCCCTAGCGATTGGTTGCCGACCAACGCGCCGCCGCATAACTGACAACTGGCGCGCGACAAGGTGACACCTGCGGGTTGTCGCGCCTGTCGTTTTCAAGTACACTCGCCTCATGGGGGTTGCCATGAGGCTTTTCTTGTTGTGCGGTATTTTGATCGGATTGTTGACCGGTTGCGCGCCACATGCGTCGGCGGCAGTCATTCACCTCAACGATCGGCAGCCACTGCCCGAACGGTCCGCCACCGATGTCGTGCCGCTCCGCGTGGCTGTAGGCGCGGTCACGTCGCCGCAAGGCACGGTCGATTCGTACGCGCCATTGCTGGACTATCTCGGACGCAAACTCAACCGGCCTGTGGAGTTAGTGCAGCGCCGCACCTACGCCGAGGTGAACGACCTGGTGAAGATCGGCTTTGTGGATGTGGCGCTGGTCTGCACCAGCGCCTATGTGGCAGGCAAACGTGACTTCGACATGCAGCTGTTGTTGGCGCCGGAAGTCGACGGCCGAACCGTGTATTATTCTTTTCTGATCGTGCCTGCAACAAGTGAGGCCCGCAGCCTGGCCGACCTACGCGGCAAGGTCTTCGCCTTTACCGATCCCATGTCCACCACTGGCCACAACTATCCCAAGTATCTCGTCATGCAGTTGGGCGAGACGACAGAATCGTTCTTCGCGCGGACGTTCTTCACCTACAGTCACGACGATGCGATCCGCGCCGTGGCTTCGGGCCTGGCCGACGGTGCAGCGGTAGACAGCCTGGTTTACGATTACGCCATCGAGCGCGAACCGGAGCTGGCGCAGCGCACGAAGATCATCCATCGCTCGGATCCGTTTGGCATTCCACCGGTGGTGACCGGGCCACAGGCCCGACCACAGATCGTCGCCGAAGTGCGTGATCTGCTGATTGGCATGGCAGCTGACCCAGAAGGGCAGCAGATCTTGAACGGCCTCAACATCGATCGGTTCATCACCGTCGAAGACCGTATTTATGATTCCGTCCGCCAACTCGAAGCGCAAGTCGCCGCCCCGACGGTGAAATGAACCGCACGCAGATCTTCGATAAATTTTGGTCGATCGCCGGCGCGGTCAGCGTCCGTACCAAGATTCTGGGCATCGTGCTGGGCATGGTGCTGCTGCTGGGCATGGGCGTGACCGTGCAGGTGCGTACCGCGCTGGCCTACGTCATGACGGAGAACCTGCGCGAGCAGAGCATCTCCATTGCGCGCGATGTAGCCGCGCGCAGCGCCGATCCGATCTTGATCAACGATCTCTTCACGCTGCAACAACTCTTGCGCGATACGCAGGCAAATAATCCTGATGTGCTCTACGCCTTCGTAATTGATCCTAAGCGCAACGTGCTGGCGAGTACCTTTGATAATGATTTTCCGCTTGAACTCATGTACGCCAATAGCGTCACCCCCGATGAACATCATCGCTTAGCTGCGCTGACCACCGATGAAGGAACGGTGTGGGATACGGCCGTCTCGATCTTTGAAGGCCGGGCGGGCACGGCGCGGGTCGGCTTGTCGGAGGCACGCGCGCAGGCCGCCTTGAATGCCGTAACCACGCAGCTGCTGTTGACGACCGTCGTCGTATCGGCCATCGGCATTCTGGCGGCGGCGTTTCTGACCGTGGTCTTGACGCGCCCGATCCTGACGCTGGTACGGGCCACACAGGCGGTGGGCAAAGGTGATTTTTCGCAGCGAGCGCCGCGCTGGGCCGACGACGAGATCGGCGAATTGAGCGACGCGTTCAATGCCATGACGGAGGGCCTGGGCCGCGCCGAGCAAGAACGCGCCGAGCGCGAACAGCTGCGCACGTATTACCTGTCGCAAGTGATCTCGGCGCAGGAAGAAGAGCGCAAGCGCATCGCGCGCGAACTGCATGACGAGACCGGGCAGGCGCTGGCCTCGTTAATGGTGGGATTGCGCAATGTCGAAGAGGCGCCGACCGATGAAGACCTGCGCCGCCGCTTGAACGATCTCCGTCAGATCACGTCGCACACGCTGGAGAATGTACGCGAACTCTCGATCGAGCTGCGCCCCTCAGTGCTGGACGATCACGGGTTGGTGGTGGCCCTGACGCGGTATACTCAGGACTACAGTGCGCGGCATCAGGTGCCGGTCGATTTTCAGACGGTGGGGTTGAATGGCGGACGCTTATCACCGCCGATCGAGACGGCGTTGTATCGCATTGTACAGGAAGCGCTGACGAATGCGGCCAAGTACGCCCAGGCGCAGCACCTCAGCGTTCTATTGGAGAAACGCAGCGATCAGATCAGCGCGATTGTCGAAGATGACGGGCGCGGCTTTGATACCGCGGCGGTGTTGTCGTCGGCGGCGCAGAACCAGCGCCTGGGTCTGTATGGCATGCGCGAGCGCGCGGCCTTGCTGGGCGGCCTGGTCACAATCGAGTCGCGGCCAGGCGGCGGTACGAGTGTGTTTGTGAGAATTCCGATCAATGAACAATGAGCCATGACCAATGACCAATGAAGGGCGAATCACTGTGCTGTTAGCCGACGATCACGCGGTCATGCGATCGGGGCTGCGCTTGTTGATCGACAATCAACCGGATATGCGCGTGATCGGCGAAGCGGGCGATGGCCTGCAAGCGATCGATCAGGCGGCGGCTCTGCAGCCCGATGTGGTGCTGCTCGATCTGACGATGCCCAGGCTGGACGGCCTGGCCAGCCTGAAGCAGATCCGCGAGCGTGCGCCCCAGACGCGCGTGTTGATCTTGACCATGCACGTCGACGAGCAGTATCTGCGCGACGCGATCAGCCGGGGCGCGAGCGGCTACGTGGTGAAGCAAGCCGCCGATCAAGAAGTGTTGTCGGCCATTCGCGCGGTGATGCGCGGCGAGGTATATGTGCATCCCTCGTTGACCAAGGCGCTGCTGGGC
Source organism: Thermoflexales bacterium (assembly GCA_030834825.1). Lineage (GTDB taxonomy): Bacteria > Chloroflexota > Anaerolineae > Fen-1058 > Fen-1058 > Fen-1058. Next base: position 19,233 of record JAUQXC010000491.1, on the reverse strand, counting down.
GATCTGCTGGGCGACGCCAGCCCGATCGGGCCGCGTGAACCGATCGGGTTGTTGAGCGAGCGCGAGCTGCACGTCATCAGGCAAGTGGCGCGCGGCCACACCAATCAAGAAGTCGCCGAGAAGTTGTCGCTTAGCGTCAAGACGGTGGAGACCTATCGCGCGCGGGCGATGGAGAAGTTGGGCCTGACCAGTCGCGCGGCGCTGGTGCGATATGCGATGGAACAAGGCTGGTTGAACGAGTGAACCGGTTTAGTCCGGCGGTATCCCCAATTCACTTTGCAAACGTTGCACGACGGTTCGAACATTACCGAGGCAGCAACTGCCCTGCGGGTTGCGAATATCGCAGGCACATTGCCCGGCTTGAATGCCGGCGTTAATCGCTTCGATCACGGTGCTCTTACCCGTCGTCTGTAATTCCGTCCGAATGCTCTGCCCAGTATGTTGGAAGCAGTAGCAGACAAACACATCCTCCTCGTGGAAGTGCTTCTGATAAACGCGCTCACGCAAATCGACTTCGGTAAAGAGCTGGAGGAGACCTGTGCCGTAATAGACCGTTGGACAGTTGGGATCACGACAGAAACGATATTCAACTGGTAGAATCTGCGTGAGTGGTACGGCCAGCATAGCCTTCACAGTGAGTGTATCAACCACTTTGCCCACTTGTTGATTGGTGGGACAGCGAACGGGCCGAGCAGTAATCGGGGGCCGACACATGGCTGCTCCAGCTTCGGGCGGACATCCACAACTATCGCTCATCGTTCCTCCTCCACGAGTGATGGGTGCAATAAGTCTATCACACGTCGGAGTCCGCCGCTCTGCGTCGCGACCCACCGGTCATACGCCATCCTCGATAGAAACCTGACCGTGACAATTGTCACGCCTGAAACCGTCACAACTATACCGATTACAGTCACGATCAAATTCACTTCCGCTGGCGACGGCTGTCCGTTACACTCTGAGTTAAGAGCAAGTCAAGGGATGAGGAGGCGTCGGTGATGAATGCGTATAACGTGATCTTGTTCTTGCACGTCAGCGGGGACATTGGCATCTTTATCGGGATTGGCCTTGAATGGTTCGGCCTGATGGCTCTTCGACGAGCACAATACGTCGAACAGACGCGAACTATCGCCTGGCTAATAACCATCGCGAATCGCGTTTCTACAGGCAGCGCCGTGTTGACCATTGCGTCTGGGCTATATATGGCGCTGACTGTGTGGGGGTTACAGACCGGCTGGATCGCTGTCACTCTGGCGAGCCTGGTCGTGCTCCTGGCGCCTCTCCTGGTCGGCATCATTGAGCCGCGCATGCGCGTCATCGTGACTGCGACTCAAAAAGCGACCGACGGCCCACTTCCGGCAACGCTTAGCGCACACATCCATGATCCGGTTCTGGGCACAGCCTTGCAAACGGTCACCGCTGTAGTGCTGGGAATTGTCTTCTTGATGACGAATAAACCTTCGCTCGGCGCGGCTATCCTCGTGATGGGTATCTTCTTGATGCTCGGTCTGGCATTAAGTCTGCTGCTCTGGCGTGCGGCCCGCGCGAAGCGGGCGCGATCGTTGTGAGAGTGGTCTGCATCTATCCAGACAGGTACAATTAGCCTATGCGGTGCGCAGTCCGCAAATTAAAGCCGTCGAATGTTTGGAGAAAGAACGGTGCACAAGGCTCCCGGCCCCGATCGGTCTGATGAATCTAATGGCAATCCACGTGCGCGTGATGAAGTCGTCGCATCAAGTGGCATCTCCATTCGCTTCTGGCGCTTATACGCACAAGCCTGGCTAGTGTGCCTGCTGTTTCCCATTGTCTTTCTGGTGCAGGCGTCTTTAACACCACGGCAGTTGCTGATCGCCGTGACAGGGCTGATCATCTTCGTAACGATCTACACGTGGTTCATGTGGCCGCATCCTCTGAATAGTGTAGTCCGCGCCCATTCCGAATCTCATCGCTCAGCGATTCTGTTTGCGGGTCTCATCGTGTTGGCGCTGGGCCTGAGCCTAATCTATGGCAGCGCCTTCTTATGGCTCTTCGTCGGCGTCAGTGCGGTAGCCGGAGTGGCACTATCAGCGCGGAACGCCTTTATCATGGTGATGGCTCTGACGCTACTTACGCTTGGCCTCAGTATATGGGTCAACGGGGGCCTTGCCAACACCGATTGGTTCTACGTCATCCCATTGGTGCTGCTGGTACGCGGTCTGGGTCTGGATATCGTCGTCCTGACCCGCCTGTCCAGTGCGCTGCGTGAGTTACACCTAGCACGGACTGAACTGGCGCGCCACGCCGTAATGGAAGAACGCCTGCGGCTGGCACGCGATCTGCACGATCTGCTCGGGCGTACTTTGTCTTTGATCGTTTTGAAGAGTGAACTCGCAGGCCGCTTGATCGACAAAGATCCCGGACGGGCGGCGCAAGAAATCTACGAAGTTGAGCACGCGGCCCGTCAGGCGTTGCGCGAAGTGCGCGAGGCCGTCGCCGGGTATCGACAGCCGACCTTGCTAACCGAATTGGATGGCGCTCGACAAATGCTGGAAGCCGCCGGGATTCAGTGTACGATCGAGAATGACAGTAAAGCCCTGCCGCCGTCTATCGATGCCGTGTTGGCATGGACAGTGCGTGAAGGCGTAACGAATGTGATCCGGCATAGCCGCGCGAGTCAATGTGCGATTCAGGTAAGCAGGGAACGTGGCAGCGCTCACGTTAATGTCATCAACGATGGCTATCGAGCCGGGGAAGACAACTCCACTAAAGGCAGTGGCCTCTCTGGTCTAACCGAGCGCGTCCTCGCCCACGGCGGTCAGATCGGGGCTGGCCCATTACCTTCAGACAGCCATTTGATTTTTCGTTTATGGGTTGAGCTGCCGATTCGGCCTGAAGAAGCGGTTGAAGAGGAGCGATCACGATGATCCGAGTGCTGTTGGCGGAAGATCAAGCGATGGTGCGTGGCGCGGTGGCCGCGCTGCTACGCTTGGAAGGCGATATCGAAATTGTGGCTGAGGTTGGCAGCGGTCACGAAGTGTTACCAGCCGCGTTGAACACTCAACCCGATGTGGCGCTGTTGGACATCGAGATGCCGGACGGTGATGGCCTGAACGCGGCTCAAGCATTGCATAAACGTCTGCCTGCCTGTCGGATTATGATCCTCACGACTTTCGGACGGAGCGGCTATCTGCGTCAAGCTATGGAAAGCAGTGCGGTTGGCTTCCTGCTCAAAGATGCTCCGGCAACGGAGTTAGCGACTGCGATTCGCCGCGTGATGGCAGGCGAACGCGTCGTTGATCCTGATCTAGCCTTGACGGCGCTTAGTGAAGGTGACAATCCGCTTACTCCGCGCGAGCGAGACGTGTTGAAGGCGTCGCTGGATGGCGCCAGCATCGCCGAGATTGCGGCGCAGCTAGTGGTGTCTGAAGGGACAGTGCGCAATCACCTCTCCACGGCGATTCAAAAGTTGGGTGTTCACAATCGGATTGAGGCGGCGCGCCTAGCCGAAGCGAAGGGGTGGTTATGAGGAAACATCCTCTTGGCTGAATCCGTGTTTGGTAGAACACGACATTACTGAACTTGTCAGGCTTTCCCCGACAGACCGCTGCGAAGTAACTGGTTTTCCCTGACAGGCCGCGCCGTTTCGGCGGGTTTTTCCTGCTACAAATTCACTTCGACCTGACATAGACTACCCTTCAGAGTTAATACTTCAAGGAGGGAAAGTCTATGAGCGATGCGCCGCAGAAGCAAGATGTGCTGGTGCAGATGCAGGTCGACCTCAAGCGCGCGCTGGAGAAGCCAAAGGATCAGCGGCGCTGGGTGATGGTGCTGGACCTGCGCAAGTGTGTGGGCTGCCATGCCTGCACCATTTCGTGTGTGGCCGAGAATAAGCTGCCCCCCGGGGTGGTCTATCGGCCTGTGCTGGAAGAAGAGATTGGCACGTACCCCAATGTCACGCAGCGGTTCATGCCGCGCCCCTGCATGCAGTGTGACAATCCTCCGTGCACGCCGGTCTGCCCTGTAAATGCGACTTACAAGAACGACGACGGCGTGGTGGTGGTCGACTACGATCAATGCATCGGCTGCCGCTATTGCATCACGGCCTGCCCGTACGGCGCGCGCACGTTCGATTTCGGCGCAACGTACACACGCGGGACGCCGGAGGTCGCCGGGTTGATCGTAGGCCAGCAGACCGCCGATGACTACGAGCGCGCGCCCAGTTACGAGTACGGCGCAGAGCACGCGCGCACCGGCGACGAAGAATCGCCCATCGGCAATGTGCGCAAGTGCCACTTCTGCCTGCACCGGCTGGACGTGGGCATGCTGCCCGCCTGCACGACGACGTGCATCGGACGCGCGACGTTGTTCGGCGATGCGAACGATCCCGATAGTGTGGTGGCGGGCTTGATCGCCAGCCCGAATGTCATGCGGCTCAAAGAGGATTTGGGCACCGAGCCGCGTGTGTACTACCTGGTGTAGGAGGACGGCTATGACACTCAAACGAGTTCTCTACGTGCTGTGCATTCTCGCCCTCCTGTTTGGCGCCTGGGGCGTGTTCGATCGCTTGACCACCGGTCATGAAAATGCCGCCTATGGCTCGTATGTGGTGTGGGGGCTGTGGGTGGCGATGTATCTGTTCTTTGCGGGCGTGGCCGCCGGGTGCTTCATGTTCGCCACGCTCGACCTGTTATTTGACTTGAAGTTGTTCAAGGGCACGGGCAAGGCCGCGCTGTGGACGGGGCTGGTGAGCCTGGCGGCGGCGCTGCTCTCGATCTGGCTGGACCTGGGGCACATGGAACGCATCTGGAAAGTGTACCTCCAGCCCAATCTCGGATCGGTGATGGCGCAGATGGTCTGGGGCTATACCCTCTTTGGATTGCTGCTGCTGGTCTCGCTGTTCCTCGCTATCCGCAAGCCGACGAGCAAGATTCTCAAGGTGTTGATGATCGTCGGCGTGCCGCTGTCGCTGTTCGTGAGCGGCGCGGTCGGCGCGCTGTTGGGCGTGAACGCGGGCCGTCTGTTCTGGCACGTGGGCCTGCTGCCCGTGCAGTTCCCTATCTTCTCGCTGGCCTCGGGCTTTGCGGCGATGCTGGTGGTCATCGGCTGGTTCGGCGCAAAAGATGACGCGCGCCGCCCGCAACAATTGTGGGTGATAGCGCTGGTGACGATCGGGTTACAGGTCGCGAAGTTGTACTTCCTGTGGGCCGACTTCTCGCAAAGCGTTTATGGCAATGTGCCGCATAACGTGGAAGCGGTGAATCAAGTGCTCTACGGTCCGTACTGGTGGGCCTTCTGGATCGTGCAGATCTTCCTCGGATCGATCATTCCGATCGTGGTGTTGAGCCGCCGCAAGTGGGCCGAGAATCCCAAGATCGCGAGCGCGATCGGCGTGCTAGTGCTGATTGGGTTTGTCGTAGCCCGCGCTAACATCGTGTTTCCGGCGCTGACCGTGCCGGAACTGGATGCACTGACGACGGCGTTCAGCGGCCCGCATCTGTCGTTCGATTACTTCCCCAGTCTCATGGAGTGGGCCGTCACGATCGGCATTGTGGGGCTGGCCGTGCTAGCCTTTATGATCGGCACCGATCGCTTGAAGTTGACACGTGCGGAGGTGGCATGATGAGCGACAAAACACACGAGGCAAGTGGCAAGACGCAAGAGACGAATCCGCTCAATCCTGATGTAACGCGGCGCACGTTCTTGAAAGCGAGCGCGGCTGTCGGTGGCGCAGCGGTCTTTCTGGGCGCGCTGCCCGAAGTGCAGCAGGCGCTGGCGCGCCTCAACGCGCCAGCAACCTATGCGCTGGCGGATCCGACGAATCAAATCTACTCAGTGTGCTTGCAGTGCAACACCGGCTGCGGCATCAAGGTCAAATTGGCGGACGGTGTGGCGGCCAAGATCGACGGCAACCCGTACAGCCCGTGGACGTTGTGGCCGCATCCGGCGTATGACACACCGGTCAAAGACATGGCGACCGTGGAAGGTGGCATCTGTCCCAAGGGTCAGGCTGGACTGCAAACCGCTTACGATCCGTATCGCCTCGTTAGCGTGCTAAAGCGGCAGCCCGGCACCAAACGCGGCGAAGGCAAGTGGATCGCCATCTCGTTCGAGCAGGCGATCGACGAAGTGGTCAACGGCGGCGACCTGTTCGGCGAAGGGCATGTGGATGGGATGAAAGCGGTGCGCGCCCTGACCGACACCGAACTCGCCAAAGAGATGGGGGCTGAAGTCGCGCTGATCTGGAACGAGAAAGACCCGGACAAGAAGAAAGCGCTGGTCGAGGAATTCAAGACCAAGTTCAAAGATCACCTCGACGTGTTGATCGATCCCGCGCATCCCGATCTTGGCCCCAAGAACAATCAGTTCATGTTCGTGTGGGGACGCATGAAGGGCGGGCGCGAGGACGTGGTTCACCGCTTTGTGCAAGAAGCCTACGGCTCCATCAACATGAACGGGCATACCACGGTCTGCCAGGGGTCGCTCTACTTCACCGGCAAGCAGATGAGCTCCAAGTGGAACGCCGCAAAATCAACCTTCGACAGCGGCGACAAATTCTACTGGCAGGTGGACACGGCCAACAGCGAGTTTGTCATCTACGTCGGCACGAACCTGTTCGACTCCAACTACGGCCCGCCGCAGCGCGTGCCCAAGGCCACCGACGCCTACATCAACGGGCGCAAATTTGCCGTGGTGGATCCGCGTCTGAGCAAGCTGGCGGCCAAAGCCTGGAAATGGGTGCCTATCAAACCCGGTGCGGATGCGGCGTTCGCGTTGGGCATGATCCGCTGGATGCTTGAAAACGAGAAGTACCACAAAGACTATCTGGCGATTGCCAACGTTGCCGCGCAAACCGCCGCCGGCGAACCCAACTACACCAACGCCGCGTGGCTGGTGAAGATCAAAGACGGCAAGCCCGGCAAACACCTGCGCGCCAGTGAGCTGGGCCTGCTGGAGGCCGAGACCGAGAAGGATAAAGACGGCAAGGACGTGACGGTCTACGTCGCCAAAGACGGGACGAAGTATCCCGGTGATACGCCAGTGGCCTTGGTCGAGGGTAAGCCCATTCCGATCGACGTGCTGGACCCCGAAGCCGCGCCGGTGGTTGGCGATCTGCTCGTCAACCAGAAAGTCGGCGATTTCGAGGTGAAAGACGGCCTGCAAATTCTGCTCGAATCGGCGCAGGAACACACCATCGCCGAGTGGGCCGAGATTGCGGGCGTCCGCGAAAGCGACATCCTCGAACTGGCCGCCGAATTCACGTCGCACGGGCGCAAAGCTGCGGCCGACATCCATCGCGGACCGTCGCAGCATACCAACGGCTTCTACAACAACAACGCCTGGTACGTGGTCAACCTGCTCATCGGCAACTTCGATTATGCGGGCGGCTCGATCAAGGCCAGCACTTACGATCGCAAGGGCAGCAAGAAGGGTCAGCCCTTCCCGGTGACGACCATGTTTGGCGAGCATCACTTTGCGCCCTTCGGCATCGACATGCTGCGCACCAAGACGACGTACGAAAAGTCTACGCTGTTTGACGGCACGTATCCGACCAAGCGTCCGTGGTTCCCGATTGCCACCGACGTTTACCAGGAAGATGTACCCTCCATTGGCGACGCTTATCCGTACCCAGTCAAGATTCTCATGACCTACATGGCGGCCTTGCCTTACAGCCTGCCCGGTGGCCAGAAGGTCATCGAGATTTTGGCGGACACCAAGAAACTGCCGCTCTTCATCGCCAGCGACATCATGATCGGTGAGACGAGCATGTACGCTGACTACATCTTCCCCGACCTGTCGTATCTGGAGCGCTGGGAGTTCCACGGTTCGCATCCTTCCGTCCCGTGGAAAGTGGAAAACGTGCGCAATCCCGCTATCGCCATCCCTGGTTGGCCCGATGTCAAAGTCTGGGGCGAAGACATTCCGCTGTCGTTTGAAGCGATTTTCCTGGGTATCGCCGAAAAGCTGGACCTGCCGGGCTTCGGCCCCAACGGTTTCGCCGCAGGCCTGCCCTACATCCGCCCCGAAGACTTCTACCTGAAGCAGGTCGCCGACATTGCCTTTGGCGAGAAGGAAGACGGCTCCGACTCCGTCCCCGAAGCGGACGACGAAGAAGTGCGCATCTTCATGGAAGCGCGGCGGCATCTGCCCAAGAGCGTCTTCGATCCCGACAAGTGGAAAGCAGCCGTCGGTGGCGACGAAAGCCTGTGGCGGAAGGCCATCTATGTGATGAATCGCGGCGGGCGCTATCAAGCCTTTGAGAAAGCTTACAAGGGTGCGCAGGTCGCCAACAAGTATGGCCGTCTCATCAACCTGTATCAGGAAAAGACCGCCACCAGCATCAACACCATGACGGGTAAACCGTTTGTGGGTTATACCAAGTACATTCCAGCGGGACTCTCTTCCACCGGCGAGGAGATCAAGCACGACGGCTACGATCTGCACCTGATTACCTTCAAGACCATGACGATGGCGAAAGCGCGCGGCATCAGCAACTACTGGACGCTGGCTGTCGTCCCCGAAGGTTATCTGCTCATCAACTCGCAGGACGCAGCACAGCTGGGTATCCAAGACGGCGACATGGTGCGTATCACCTCGGCCAGCAACCCTGAAGGCGCCTATGACCTGCAAAATGGGAAGAAACAGCCCATCGAAGGCAAGGCCAAAGTCACGGAAGGTCTGCGGACCGGCGTCGCCGCCTTCCCGCTCGGCTTTGGACACTGGGCCAGTGGCGCCGCCGATCAGGAGATCAACGGCCAGCTCATCAAAGGCGATCCGCGCCGCGCGGTTCCGCTGATGGCGAATGGCGCAATGCAGCTCGACCCGGTGCTGGGCAACGTTACGCTCAGCGACCTGGCAGGCGGCTCGGCGGTGTTCTACGACAGCAAGGTGAAAGTGACGAAGGTGTGACAAGGTGACGCGCCGCGAAAAGCGCGGCGGGTGACAGGGTGACAAGGTGTCCGGACTCGAGGCTTCAGCCGGTTTCTCTGCTGATTCACGCCTCCGGCTAAAGCCGCGAGTCCGGGCCTGCAAAAATCCAGTAAGGAGACAAACCATGCCTATTCGTTTAGGTCCAACTGAACTGCTGTTGATCCTGGCGATCGTCGTCATTCTCTTTGGCGCCAGCCGCATTGGCAAGCTCGGCGGCGAGCTGGGCAAGGGCCTGCACGAGTTCCGCGCCGGGCTGAAGGGCGACGCCGAGTCCGAGGGGAAATAGCGAGTGGTGATGAAATTCCTAATTTCGGACGACGTTCGACAATAGACGCCGCGATCGGGAAAGCATAAACTTGAGATCAATCAGCCTCCGAGCCCGGTAACCTAACGATGAGATGATCTACGGCTTATGGGCCGGTCATCAGCACCGATGACCTCGGTCAAGGATAGAAATGTCCACGGCCTCCCGCCCTCACCCCGGCCCTCTCTCAAGAGGGCGAGATGGAGGGAACTTGGAAAGGAGACGACCATCACTCAGTATGTTATGGGCCGTCTCTCTGCAATGAGGCGGCTTTTTTGATTGCCCAACCAGCGCTCAGCCGTCATGCCCGAGTGCTTGTATCGGGCATCCAGGTTGACGGTCGTCGGATCATGTTAAGCAGCGCGCTGGATTCCCGCCAAATTCGCGCGGGAATGACATTCCAGCAACGGTTGAGCAGTTTGGATGACGCGGAGACCACGTATGGCAACTGAGATTTCTTTACAACAAGCGTTGGATCAATCGGCGGCACGCCACAGTCATCTCTGCCCGCGTCAAGTGTTGGGCGCGCGGATCGGTCTGGCGGGCGCCGCGACGCTGAACCTCGACGTGCCGCGAGCTGACAAGCGCTTGTTGATCATCATCGAGACGGACGGCTGCTTTGCCGACGGGATTGAGGCGGCCACCAGCTGCACGATCGGGCATCGCACGCTGCGCGTCGAAGACTACGGTAAGATCGCCGCGACGTTTGTCGACGTGAGGACCGGACAGGCGGTCCGTGTCGCACCGCGACTGGATGTGCGCGAGCAAGCCTATGCCTGTACGCCTGATGAGCCGCGCCACTACTTCGCGCAACTCAAGACCTATCAGGTAATGCCCGATCACGAGCTGTTGTCGATCCAGCCGGTGCAACTCACTACGCCCATCAAAGCCATCGTCAGCCGTGCGGGAGTGCGCGTCAACTGCGAAATCTGCGGGGAAGAGATCATCAACGAGCGCGAGATCGTGCGCGAGGAGTCGGCGTTGTGCCGATCGTGCGCGGGGCCTGGCTATTATCAGCCGTTGCTCGAATCGCTGGTTTTATCCATCTTTCTGCCTCAGCAGGAACTGATCGAAGCATGAACCTGCCAGTATGAACCTCGACACCCTTGCCAAACTCTCAGAACGTTACACGACCGAGCAATTGATCGTTTCTGCCGATCGCTGCCTCAATTCGCGTTTCAAGCAAATCGACTGCCGGGTTTGTGTCGAAGCTTGCCCGGCGGAGGCCATTCAACTTGAAGCAGGCCAGGCGGCGATCAACGCCGAGACCTGTGTGCGCTGCGGAGCGTGTGTCTGGCAATGCCCCACCGAAGTATTTGCTCAGTCGCCAGGGTTGAAGTCGAAACTGCCGGAGACGGTGCAGGCGGTGGGTGCTGCGTCAGCCCGCACTGCACCACGCAGTGGGACATGTGTCGAGCTGCGCTGTTCGCAGGTAAAGGGCGATAAGACCAGCGTACCCGATGCGACCATTATTCAACATCCACGCTGCCTGGCCGAGTTGTCGCCAGCGCAGTTAATCGAACTGGCCGCTGAGCGCGACGTGTGGCTCAATGATCAGGCGTGCGCGGCGTGTCCACTGAAAGAGGCGCATACCTCAATCATGCGCGCTGTGAATGAAGCCAATCGCTGGCGCGCGGCGTTCGATCAGCCGCGCCACATTCACCCGCTAACCACCGATGCCGATCGGAACGCCAAGCCCCGCGCAGCGCGGGTGTTCGACAGCGCCAACCCGCCGAGCGATCGCCGCGCGTTCTTCAAGTTGTTCACCCGTTCGCTGGTTGAGGCCAGTGCCAGTGCGGCGAAGTCCAACGACACGGATCAAGTGAGGCCAGCCATCCCGCCGCTCCGCGGACACGGGAAGCCAGTCGATCAACGTCTGCCACGCCACGTGCCCGCTGAGCGCGCCCGGCTGTTGAGCGTAATCGAGAAATGGGGACAACCGCAGCGTGTGCCGCTCGACTTGCCACGCGTGCAAGTGAAAGAACTTGACTGCACGGCCTGCGGCCTGTGCGCCAAATTCTGCCCTACTGGGGCGCTGCGCTTTCAGAGCGATGAGACATACTTCGTGCTGGATTTCATTCCGGCGGCGTGTGTGGATTGCGGCATCTGCGCGAAAGCTTGCCCCACCCAAGAGGTATCGCTCACCCACGATCTGCCGCTGCTGGAATTCATCGGCATTAAGGCACAGGTTTTGGTGGCGGGTAATCTCGCTCCGTGCGCCATGTGCCAGAAACCCACTGCCTCTCACGGAAACGGCACGCGCTGTGAGGTATGCCGCGCCGTGCTGGATAAACAGACCCTCGCCTCTGACCTATTTGCGTCGCTGCATTGATCCGTAACCTCGTGTGATAAGTCGTGACCATCTTGCGGCATAATGAATTCGGGGGTTAACACCAACGCGTGCGGTTGGTGAGGAGCCACGAGCACAGGCCGTTGTCCTTGACTGATTTTTACTTTCCAATATAATTCAATGCAGATTGAACTATTTTCAGAAGGCAGTGACGATGAAAGGCATCACCCGTCCTCCCACCAACTTGCAAACTCTCGCGGCGCAGCTCAAGGCCCTGGCCGAGCCGAAGCGCCTGATGATTCTGCACCTGCTGATGGAAGGCGTACAATGCAATTGCGAGCTGGGCGACGCGCTGAAACTGCCGCCTAACTTGATCTCGCACCATCTGCGGATGTTGCGCGAAGCCGGTCTGATCAACGTGGAACGTGATGCCGTCGATGCGCGCTGGGTGTACTACTCGATCAATCGTGCCGCGCTCGACGAATTGAACACCGCCTTTGGATCATTCTTCGATCCCGATCGCATCAAGCCCCGCCGCCCGACCTGTGGCCCGCAGAGCAGCGTCGTGCGGGTGAGCGACATCGCCGTAACCGCCTGATTTTTTGTTGCCCAATTACTTCGATGGAGATTGAACTACCATGACAGACACACTGACTTTGTTTGATGCCCCACCCGCGCACGCCTCAACTGCCGTGGTTGAATTCTTCGATCCACCCATGTGCTGCCCGACCGGTCTGTGCGGCCCGACGCTCGATCAGACGCTGCTGGATGTCAACGAGATGATCCTTGCGCTGCAAACGGAAGGTTTGACGGTGGCACGGTATCAGATGACGGGCCAGCCCCAGGCGTTCCTTAGCAACCCCGCAGTGATGCGCCTCGTGCGCGAGCAGCAGATGGCGGCCCTGCCCATCACGGTCGTACGCGGGCAAGTCGTCAAAGTCGGTGCTTATCCCACGCTGGCCGAGATCAAAGCCGGCTTAAACGGGGCAACCGCATGACGCAGTTCATTTTCTTCTCTGGCAAAGGCGGCGTAGGCAAGACCAGCATGGCCTGCACGCAGGCCGTGCGCTACGCGGACAAAGGCCAACGCACATTGATCGTCACGACCGATCCCGCGTCGAATCTGGCCGATGTGTTTGAACAACCGATCGGGCATCAGATCACCCGGATCGAGCACGTGGCGAATCTCTGGGCGATGGAGATCGATCCTGATCGCGCGACGGAAGAATATATCGATCGCGCCATGGCACCCCTCCGCGCGGCGTTCCCTCTGCCGATGGTGCAAGTCATGGAAGAGCAGATGAGCGGGCCGTGTACCGCTGAGGTCGCCGCCTTCGATCGCTTCACCGATTTCCTCGACGTGCCCTCAGACAAGGGGCAGGCCTTTGACAGCGTGATCTTCGACACCGCGCCGACCGGTCACACGCTGCGCCTGCTGGAACTGCCCGCCGAATGGAGTCAATCGATCGCTTCGGCCAGCGAAGGCAGCGGGCAAACGTGCATCGGCCCAGCCGCCGCAATTCAGGACGCCAAACACAAGTACGAGCGGGCGATGGCCATCATGCGCGATCCGGCGCAGACGACGTTTGTCTTCGTGCTGCATCCCGAGGCGATTGCGATCAAAGAGACGCTGCGCGCCGTCAGCGAACTGGGCAAGTTGGACATTCACACGCATCAACTGATCGTGAATGGCCTCATTCCGCCCGAAGCCCTGGGCAACCCGCTATTCGCGGCACGCGCTACCATGCAGACCCGTTACCTTCAACAGATCGAAACTGAACTGGCCCTGCCGACGCGCCGCATGGTGCTGCTGTCTGGTGAGATCAAGGGCGTCGATCGGCTGCGCGCCGTAGGCCGGATGTTCTTTGACGGTGTCAACGAATCAGCCCATCAGCCAGGCGGCAAGCTAGCGCCTGTTCACATTCAATCGCGTGTGGTAGCAGCCGATGTCCTAGCACGCGTGTCGCCGAATGGCCATCGCCGCGCCGTGTTCTTTGCAGGTAAGGGCGGCGTGGGCAAGACGGTCGCTTCGTGCATCACCGCGGTCTGGTTGGCCCGGCAGGGTTACAAGACGTTGTTGCTGACGACTGATCCCGCCGCGCACATCGGCGATGTGCTGGGTAAACCCGTCGGCGATGATGCGGCGCCGGTCGAAGGCCTGCCGAACTTGTGGGCAGCGAAGATCGATCCCAAAGCAGCAGCCGAGGTCTACAAGCAGCGCATTCTCGACGATGCGCGGCAGCGAGGTCGGCCCGCAGCCTCCATCAAGGTCATGGCTGAAGAGCTTGATTCGCCCTGTACTGAAGAGATGGCGGCGTTCGATAAGTTCATCGACTTCGCGTCGCAGGCTGACTGGCAGGCGATCGTCTTTGACACCGCTCCAACCGGCCACACCATGCGCCTGATCGAACTGCCCATGGATTGGAGCCAGCAGATCGATGTCAAGGTGTTTGCCTCGGTTGATACGACTGCTGCCGACGATGTGGCGAAGCGCCGCTTCGGCGACGTGATCGAGATGATGCGTGATCCGGCCCGCAGCACGTTCGCGTTTGTGATGTATCCCGAATCGACGCCCATCCTGGAAGCCTATCGCGCGGCGGAAGAACTGCGTACCGTCGGCATCACAGCCGGACTGGTCGTCGCCAACTTTGTCATCCCGGCCGAGCAGGCCACCACGCCGTTTACGCAGTCGCGACGCGCGATGCAAGAAAAATATCTCCAGGAGATCGCGCAGCGTTTTGCGGTGCCGGTGGTGCAAGTGCCGCTGCTGGCGCATGAAGTGAAAGGCATCCCCATGTTGATCGAGTTGGGTCAACAGGTTTACGGCGACGGCCAACGGATCGAAAGCAGAGTTGAGGAACGAGTGCACGCATGACACGCCAAGTTCTCTTCCTGTGTACCGGTAATTCATGCCGCTCGCATCTGGCCGAAGCCGCGTATGCGTGTCAATGAACGGCTGAGTGCTGAGTGGCATGCCGTAAGCGCGGGCATTTGGGTTTCCCCGATCCGGCCAAGGCCACCGGCCCCGAAGATGAAATCATGGCCGTCTTTCGATCGGTGCGCGATGACATGCTGCTGAAAATACCGGAATTGCTGCGCCGTTATTCTGCTCCATGACGGAGGAAATGAGCTATGCCTGATTTTGATGTGAATGAATTGGAACTGGCCCCGCCGGAAGTGGTGCGTCAATCCGCGCGCGATTTTGCGGTCGCCCTGGCGGAAACGCCTCAGTTCAAGGCTTACGAAGAAGCGACCGACCGTTTGAATCATGACACGGCGGCCCAGCAGGCGATCGACGCCTTCCAGGCCAAGCGAGAATCGCTGCAGGCCATGTTGCTGCTCAATGCCGTCAGCGACGCAGACCGGGCTGAATTACAGCGTCTACAAGACGTGTTCAGCAGCACACCGGCGGTGGTGGCCTATGCTCAAGCGCAGGTGGATCTCATGACGATCTGCCAGACGACTGCCGATGTTCTATCGCAGACGATCGGCCTGAACTATGCCACCGCCTGTGGTTCAGGCTGCTGTTGAGAGGCGCATGATGAATTCAAATCGAACGGGACTCTCTGAGACGCTACTCGCTGCCACTGAGGACCTAGCCATGCAGCTGCTGGCCTCTGAGCCATTCACCGCCTACCATGCCGCCCAGGGCCGTTTCAACGCCGATGCCGGGGCGCGTGCCTTGCTGCAGCGTCTCTCGCAGGCACAGGCCGAATTGCGCCAGAAACAGGCGCAGCAGACTGTAGCGCAGAGCGACGTCGATCAACTGCGAGCGCTGCAAAGCGCGGTGCAGGCCGATCGGACGACCGCCGACTACATCCACGCGCAGCAAGCGGCGGTCGGGTTTCTGCGTGAGATGAATCGGGAGATCAGCGAATCGCTCGGAGTCGATTTTGCTGCACTTGCCAAACGCCCCGGCTGTTGCTGACGTCGGACCTGAATACCAGGAGCGCCTATGCCGCTTTATGATTTTCACTGCGAACAGTGTGAGACCAAGTTCGAAGTCCGTGCCTCGATTAAGGAGAAGCAAGCCGGACTGCAACCGGAATGTCCGATATGCCACAGCCAGGCCGTGCGGCAGGTTGTCACGGCCGGCCTGGTGCTTCACGGCAGTGATGGCGGCAGTTTGCCATCATCTGGCCCGACGTGTGGCTGTAGCAATCGCGGGTGCTGCGGATCATGACGCTGGCGGTGGTACACATCATCGGAGCACCGGTCGCCTGCGCTGAGGGTATCAAAGACACCTGGCGCGACGTGGCGAAGCACACGGCCGATCAACTGAGTGCGCGGTTTGGTGATCGGGTGTGCGTACGATACTTCGATCTGTTTGACTCCGATTGTCCCCCACTGCCCGATGATGCTCAATTACCGTTGGTGCTGATCGAAGGCGAGGTGTTGAGCAGCGGCGGTAAAATTTCCGTCCCGGCGATCCGCAAGCGTATTGAGGCCTTAGGCATTCCACCCGATGGTCACCGAAGCTGATGTCCGCGCGGCACTGGACGAAGTGATTCATCCTTCGTTTGGAATGTCGTTGATCGCGTTGGGGATGGTCCGCGCGGTACGGGTGAGCGCAGGAAAGATTGAAGTCGATCTGGTGATGAACTGCCCCGGCTGCCCGGCGGGTGAAGTGGCGTTGGCGCAGGCACACCAGAATCTCAGCGCACTGAACGGTGGTGACGTGTGGTTGAATCTACTGCCACACGCGTGGACGCCCCCCTGGGAACAACCCATTTAGCCAGCGCATCAAAATTTTAGGATCGCCGGCGGTTAATGAAGCGCCTGGCTGGCCTGGCTATCTTTCCCAACTGTGAAGCCGGTCAAGTCACTTACGAAGAGATACCCGATGAGTGGGCGGACACGCTGGTGGAGGTGCTGGATAAAATTGCGTGCCGCGAAGGTGTGGGGGGATGTGCTAGCGGAAGGCGCGGCATAGACCTCGGCTACAGTCTCGCCAGCGAACTCGGCTTTGTCGATCAATCAGCATTTATCTTGATGTGTCGATACGTCACAAAGCGGTTGACGAAGAAGTTCCAGAACATGGCGATACCGACCGCCAGCGCCAACGCGAGGTTGTTGCCCACGAGCTTGGCTGCGTCGGATGCTACCCCGGTGGAAGTCAGGAAGTTGATGATAGGATTGGGTACCAGCGCCAGGATCGGTATGCGGATCAATAGCGCGGTGGCATTGATGACGACAAACTGCACATACTGCGGCAGCAACGGCGAATTGCGCGACTCGGGATAAGTCCAGTAGCGGTTCCACAGGAAATTGTGCGTTACGGCCAGGGTGAAGGAGATAACGCCGGCGACAGTCACCGGTACGTCAAACACATGCGTCAACAAGTTGAGCGTGCCGAAGTCAACGACGGCGCCCAGCGCGCCCACAAACATGAACTTCAAGAAGCGTTTGGCTTCTTTCCGATTGCGTTTTGCGAAAGTAATAATACGTGCCATGAATTAGAGGTTGGAGGTTGGAGATTGGATGTTTGAGATGGGAGATGGGATCGGGCGGGGCAGCGCGACGAGCAAGCCCAACAGCGCGCCGATCAGCAAATGCGTATTGTTCACATAGAGATTATCGACCAGCATGTGTGTGCTTAAATGGACCCAGGTGCCCAGCAGGCCCAGCGCAATGGCCCGTTCGAAGCCCTGCGCTCGGCGAATGGTGCGGAAGGTCAACCCAAAGAGGCAGATCCACAATAACAAATAAAGCCCCAGCCCAATCAGCCCCGTTTCGGCGGCGAGGTTGAGATAGATGTTGTGCGCGTGACCCAGCGGCATGGGCCAGTTCAACAAGCGATACTGTTCATACAGCGGTTGATAATTGCTGAAGCCCACGCCCGTCCACGGTCGATCGCGCAACATGTTCAAAGCGGCCTGCCAGTGCGCCTGCCGTTCGATCAGGGAGTAGTTCACATCGTTGATAGGCACTCCGCGCACATCGCGAATTTCCAACAGCGTGCCCGCATCAGCCAGGCGCTCCGCGATCGAGGCGGGTAGCAGCCCGGCGCTCGATAACGCGATCAAGCCGCTTAACGCCACCGCGCCCAATGCCAGACCAGTCCACAAGCGTCTTGGCGCGAAGACAATCACAGCGCCCAACGCCACGGCGGCACCCAACCACGCACCGCGTGAAAAGGAAAGATAGAGACCCGCGGCGAGCAAGAGCGTGATGAAGGCGTAAAGCGTGAAACGTAAAATGTAAGGCAGCCTACCGGGAGGCTGTACACTGACGAGTGAATAAGCCATACGCAATGCGCAATACGCGGTCAGGGTGATGGCCATCGGCAGGACCGTGCCCAGAAAGCCTGCAAATGGATTGGGCTGTTCGAATGTGCCGTAAGCGCGATACGCTCCTTCAGAGAGCATGAAGCCCAACGGTCCCACGCCCCGGATTCGCGCTTCATAAATGCCGATGAGGGCTTGCACCGCTGTGGTGGCAAAAAGGCCGGTCACGATCCAGTGTGTGCCACGGCGTCGCGCCACGTCGAGCGCCAGCAACATCACCAGCACGATTTCGATCCACTTGATCACTTCGGGCAGACCGAAGACCAGATCGGGCGCCCACAACAGCGTAATCGCCGTCCACCCCACAAATAAACCAAGCGGGATGAGCAGGGGCGATCGGGGAATGACGAATTCGCGCCTCGCCAATCCGCCCAATACCCAGGCGCCAAGCGTGAATCCCACCATGAGCTGACCAGCATCAATGGGTAATAGGCCGGGCAGGTACGTGTTCATCCACGCGGCCCACGGCCCGGCGATGAGTGTGACGATCAATCCGAGGCCTGGTTCCAAGAGTGTGCCGATCACTACCCCGGCCATCAGCGCTAGGCCCACGGTCGTCGTCAGCGGCAGGAACGCAATGGCCGCCGCGCCTATGATCACGGATACCACCGTGATCCAGGTCCGGTTCTCACTCATCAATGCGCGTGAAGCGTGCAGCGAGGATGGTGCAATCAAAGCCTGATCCCCAATTAATCGATCCTTGATCCCTAAATCCGGTTGCGGAAATACTCAATCGTCCGGCTGAGGCCCTCTTCCAATGGAACTTGCGGTTCCCACTTCAGCAGCGTGCGGGCCTTGGTGATGTCGGGCCGGCGGGTCTGCGGATCATCCTTGATGCGTTTTTCCGGCTGTACAACGATACCTGCCGGGTTGCCGGTCAAGCGATTGATTGTCTCGGCGAATTCGCGGATGGTCAATTCTCTGGGGTTGCCGATGTTTACCGGCTCGTGCTCTTCACTCAGCAGCAGGCGGTAGATGCCCTCGATCAAGTCGGAGCAGTAACAGAACGAGCGCGTCTGTTGCCCGTCGCCGTAGACGGTGAGAGGTTCGCCGCGCAGCGCTTGCGGAATGAAGTTCGGAACCACCCGGCCATCCTCCAGGCGCATGCGCGGACCGTAGGTGTTGAAGATGCGTACGATCTTGGTATCGACGTTGTGATAGCGGTGATAGGCCATCGTCATGGCTTCGGCGAAGCGCTTGGCTTCGTCGTAGACGCCGCGCGGGCCGATCGGGTTGACGTGGCCCCAGTAGCTTTCCGGCTGCGGATGGATCTGAGGATCGCCGTAGACTTCGCTGGTGGAGGCGATCAAGAAGCGTGCGCCTTTGGCCTTGGCCAACCCGAGCGCTTTGTGCGTGCCCAATGCGCCGACCTTCAACGTTTGAATGGGCAGGTTGAGATAATCGATCGGGCTGGCCGGGGACGCAAAATGCAGCACGGCGTCGATTTG
>JAUQXC010000490.1 GCA_030834825.1 Thermoflexales bacterium | reverse complement strand
GTTCAACGCCGACGGTCGATTGGCGATTCAAGTGGAATGCAACCAGGTGGGCGGTGAACACACGGCCGATGAGACCAATCTCACCCTCCTGCCCGGCCCGGTTGCCCAGGCCTGCCCGCCGCCGACGCTGGATGATGAGTTTCTGCGCCAGTTAAGCGAGGTGTCCGCTTACTTCTTCGACGGAGACAGCTTGATCTTGCTGTGGAAAATGGACAGCGGGAGTATGAAGTTTACGCAGTAGGCCCACGCCACAACCCAGACAACGGGCCTCTGTCCCAGCGGATCATCCAGGGAAACAGAGGCCCGATTTTGTTTGAATGTCAGCACACCGCTGCTTCATTCATCGGTGAGGATCGGACGCCGGCGGATGTCCTCGTAATCGGGCACCAACCGATCGTATTCGCCATCCATCAAGGGAGAAGAGATCATGAAATCTGCCGAGGCGCGATTGCAGGCGATCGGGATGTTCCAGACCACCGCCATGCGCAGCAGGGCCTTCACATCGGGATCGTGCGGCTGCGGCTCCAGCGGATCCCAAAAGAAGATCAGAAAATCGATCTCGGCGTCAACGATCTTGGCTCCGATCTGTTGATCGCCGCCCAATGGCCCGCTCTGCAATTTGTGAATCAGGAAGCCGAGTTCTTTTTCCAGGATCAAGCCCGTGGTGCCGGTGGCATACACCTCATGATGCGCCAACAAGTCACGATTGAACTTGGCCCACTCCACCAGATCGCGTTTCTTGTTGTCATGCGCCACCAGCGCAATTTTTTTGTCATGCTCCATCGCAATTTTTTTGTGCGGCATAGACGTCGCCTCTCCCTTTCCCACGGCCGTCTCTTTCAGCAGGCCGGTACTTCTACCAACTGCGCCAGGAGTTGATCGACCTTCAACACCTTGGCATACGATCCGTTCAGCGCCGCCAGAAAAGCGTGATGCACTTGCTCGGCTGGGACAGCGTGCCCGTCAAATGCGAGATTGCGTGCGGCGCAGGCATCGGCCGCCACCAAGCACTCAAAGCCGTAGTCGGCGGCCGCGCGTGTGGTGGCATCGATGCACATATTAGTCTGCATCCCACAGATCACCAGACGATTAACCTGTTTCTCCCGCAGCACATCCAGCAGCGGCGTTTCGCGGAAACTGTTGGGAAAGTTCTTTTGCACGATGGGTTCACCAGGCAGCGGTCGCACGTCCACGTGAAAATCTGCGCCGGGGGTCCCGGGCAGGAAGAACGTGGCGCCCGGTCGCACGGCGATGTGCTGAATGTGAATGATCGGCCACTGGGCGCGGCGAAAATGATCGAGCAGGCGCGCAGCCTGCTGGCTGGCTTCCACCGATCCAACGAGCGGCAGTTTGCCGTCGGGAAAGTAATCGTTCTGAATGTCGACGATGACGAGGGCAGTATTCATGGGCCATGACCTCTGCTTAAGCTGGAATTGATTTGGGCAGCAATCATACCACTCTATGAAGTCCGGCGCACATATTCCCCGATCCGCAGCAAGGCGGCCTGCCCTTCCGGCAGCGACGCGGCCCAGCCATGCCACACGTGCCACATCTCAGACCACACCTCCAGCGTCACGGCCACGCCCGCGGCCTGCGCTCTCTCGGCCAGACGCGTCGCATCACTGAGTAGCATTTCATGATCGCCCACTTGAATCAACAGCGGCGGCAGGTCGTGCAGTTCGGCAAACAACGGCGAGATCAGCGGTTCGCGCGGATCGTGTTGATCGATGTAGGCGCGCACGCACGCCCGCAACCCCGCGCGGGAGACGAGGGGATCGATCGCGGTGCGTGATTCGATCGTGGGGCCGCTCAGCGTTAGATCGAGCCAGGGCGATAACAGCACGATTGCGGCGGGCAACCGCTCACCCCGATCGCGCAAAGCCACCACCGCCGCCAGCGCCAAACCACCGCCCGCCGAATCGCCGCCGATAATCAGACGATCAGCCTGAAGACCCCGCGCCAATAACTCGCGATAGACTTGCACCACATCTTCCAGTCCCGCCGGGAAGGGATGTTCCGGAGCCAGCCGATAATCCACCAGCAAGATCGGCCAGCCGGTCGTGCTGCACAAGCGTGCCGCCAGTTCGCGATGCGTGCGACACGAGCCAGTGGTGAACCCACCGCCATGCAGAAACATCAGCGCCCGATCGGGTTCGGCCTCTGATCGCGTGATCCATTCACCGGACACGCCCGCGATCGACGTCGCCTCGATCACGGTACCCGGCGGCAGTTCCACGGTGGCAACACTCTCTTCCCATTGACGGCGCTGCACTGCAAGCGGTACACCGCTGCCACCATCATCCTTGATCAAAGTGGCGCGGAGGCGTATGCTTTCTGGGCTGGGCGCGCTAATCTGTGCGTCCTCTTTAGCCGTCATGTTTGGCGCGCCGCTTGTTTCCTCGGAGAGGACGGCTTGCACCCGCCCGATCTGACCATTCTCCAGGCGCACCTTGATACCATGCGGATGAAAAGCCGACGAAGTCAGGATGTCCTTGACGACGCCGACGGTCCGCTTGTGACTGCGTTGATCTTTCTTCAAAACGATGGCGACGCGTTGGCCGGGTCGGATCGCTGCACGTTGTTGCCCGTTCATAATCCCCTTAATCGTTTCTCGAAGCAAACCGCCTCGGGATTGCCCAGGTACTTGCCGTAGTTTGGGATGCGAGAGTAGCTACGCCTTGCGTAGAACCGCACAGCACGCACGTTGACCAGACGTGTCTCCAGCCAGAAGACGCTATACTCCATTTTGGCCGCTTCAGTTTCAAGGTAAGCCAGTATCGCCGAGCCTACTCTTCTGGAGCCAGGACGTGAATACATGCGCTTGACCTCCGCGATATCAGCCTGAAGCGGACGAAATGCGCCACAGCCGACGGCTTGTCCCTCTTCATTGCGCGCCAGCACAAAGAGCGCTCTGGGCACACGCACATCATCAGGATCGAAGGACGATCGGCCGCTGTCGCCAGTCATGGCCGCGAGAGTTGCGGACAACTCGTCCATCAATTTACACGCCACAATACTGGTGGGATCTTCAGATGTAATGGGGTATTTGCCCATGCTTAGCTCAACGTGCCAGATAGCCGCCATCAACCAGGTAGTAAGCGCCATTGATAAGCGTTCACACCAATTATATCTGCTGGGGAAGTTGAAGCGCGCTCGACAACCCAGTCAATTAGGAAAGTCGCCGTTGGCCTTGAAGTCTTTTTGCACGACAACTTACCAGGCCGGTTGAAACGACAGCTTCATGTCATCCAGCCTGGCGCCCACAATGTCGATGTCGGCCAGACGATTCGAGCCTAACCCAAGTTGCTGGGCAATGTTCAAGTGATTGTCGGCCCGTAAGAAGGGCGCGTTAGGATAATCCGCGGTGGGATCGAACCCCATCGCCGCCACGGCGACAGCATCCGTGGCCACCGGATTCTTGCCCCCGATAAGAAGGCCGGGGCTTTTAGGACTGAGATCTTCGTTCCATGGACCCTCACTGCCATCTACGGTTTTGATTGCATCAATGAGCGACAAATTGATCGGCCGCGCTCGGTTCAGGTCAAGCACGACTCTGGGCAGCCGATTTTTCGTCTCAGTTTCAGGTCCGTGGAGACCCGTGCGGTAACCATCACCCGCTTTGAGTTCATAAAATTTAAACGGCACCAACCCGACTAGGTTCTTCATGGACTGGGTAATACCGCAGAGATAGTGACACTTCATTTTCGGCACTGAGACAAATGCATCCACCTCCTCAAGCAGATGGTTAAAAGTGAACTGTTCATAGATGAACCTGTCTTTGCCGACGGGAGTGGACGCATAATCGGTATAGGGCGCCGGGTCGTTTAAGTTGATGAGGGTGGCCCCCAACTCCTTGGCCATCGTAACGTAGCCCCAGGTTTCAAAAGAGCCCCATTCCCACACAGCCTCGACGATGTAGATTTCCTTGGCGCCGGCGTCGCGTAACAATTCTCCGATGGCGCGTGCCACTGCCGGGTGGGTGACGTAGCTTTCGGTAGCCGTAGCGACGACCGCCGGCGCGGCGCTCCGGATGCCGCCGGTCAGATTCACCTTGATCGCAACTTTATCGCCCGGTTTGACCACGTCTTGCAATCCGCCCAAACTGTCGAAAAGGGTCTCAACTTGCTGCCGCACCAGTTTGGGATCATAGGAGGTAGCTTGCGCGATGGCCACCCGAGCACGAGCCGAGTCAGTCACCGGAGTGAGTGGAGCGGGAGAAGTGGCCACGGGCGTGAAGACAGGAGGCTGGCAACCCGCCAGCAGCGCTCCTCCCGTCACTGCGCCGGCCACTTTCAGGAAACGCCGCCGAGAAATATTGCTGGAACCAGCTGTATGCAGATCAGGCTTGTCATCAGAGTGTACCGGGCCCATCTCATTTCCTTTCAATTGAATTTTAGGGGCAGTGCCCAGCATTCACTACCAATATGATCCCGTCGTACGGCTTGGGAAGCGTTCGCCAAGTGAGGGCAATCGTATCAACTGATCTATTTCTTGCCTTTTGCTTTGGCCCTTGCCAAATTTTCCTTGACCCTGAACTTCACGATTTTGCTGATCAAGCCGAAAGGCATGGGCCGATCTAAGGGAAATTTTATCGACCCCTTGGCGCTTTCATAAGCCGCCAGCTCTTTTTTGAATTTCTCAGTTCCCGTTGGCGTAGGGTAAAACCCGATGTGCTTTTTGAAAGCAGCAAAATGAACCAAATTGCCGTTGAGCGTGAAGGTGGGTATTTGATACTTAATTGCTTCTTCCGCCTGCGGCGCTGCCTGGCGAATGGTCAGCCTGATCTTTTCCAAAATCTCTTGCACATCCAGAGGGAAGCCCGCAATGTACTCGTCGATGTTCTGAGGCGCTTTTTGCCCGGTTGGCATATTTCTCCCTTCGTCAAACTCTGAAAATTTTTCGAACTGCCCAACGCCCTGGTGGCATCCGCCAATGCAGCGCGGGCTGGCCCCGCCTAGATTCTACCTCAAGCCCGAGTGAAGGTTGCACCACCGTGGACTTATCCAGGAGCACGCAGCCTTTTCCACAACTGCGGTAACTCCGTGACAGCAAAAGACAGCACGACTTCGAGCAGCGGTGAATACAGCCACCAGGTTATTATCTCGCCGAACCGAGGCCCGGACAGCCACGACAGCGTGACGATGACCAGCGCCGAGATCAGCATCAGATAGAACCAGGCACTGCGCCGATCATACTCGGACAAACTCCTCACCACGATCGACCAGGCAATATGAAAAAGTGTAAAGCCTAACAGGTGGAGCAAGGGCGTATTCACAAAAAAAGAGAAGAAGCCGGCCAGCGGAAACAATGACACGACCACGAGCTGCTTACTCACAGACACGCGCGGCTTAACGCGAACCGGTTCACATCGGCTATAAAACGTGACGTACCCTAACCCTTCAGCCAGGCGCGTCCAAACATCACTCCCCAGGGTGAAGAGCTTGCGCTGGTTGAGTCCCAGAAAAGAGTAAAAGATGGTTGCTTTTCCGCGATAGAGCAGCTGCCACCATTCAATGCGTTCCAAGCTGTCCCAGGTAAGTAATTCGTTGCGAAAGAGCAAGTGCAGGTGCAGGCCATCCACCTCAACGCTGATGTAGCGCCACCGCAGTTCAAGCAACTTGACGAGGCACCCCACGGCCAAGCCCACCAGCAAACTGCTGATCAGGTAGACAGCCTGGGGAGTAGCTGTCTCTGTCGGAGAACGAGAGAACAGCCCCAAGTCGAGGCTGACTAAAATACCCAAATTAATCAAACTGGCGATGACGCCCATCGACCAATTAGCATAAGCCTCTTGCGTACCTCGTAAGACTACGGGCACGTGGAGCAAAGCTGTGCTATCGATCGGGGTCCAGGGCTTTAAGAGATCTGCCATCGTTTCACTGCGCTTTTACTGTGAATCTATTATGTGACCGTCAACGAGCCTGAGGTGCAATCCAGGCCTGGTTATTTGAGTTCCAATTCGGCTTCAAGTTGCTCGGCGAATGCCAAGACGTGGCCATCGGGATCAAGACTATACGCGGTGCGATGCCCCCAGTCACGCGGCTCAAGGCCGCTTAGTTCGACAGCCCCCGCTCGGAGAGCTCGCTGATGATAGTCAAGTGGCTGGTGGACAAGCAAGTATATTTCGGAGCGGGGAATACCCGTGCTTAAGGCCGGATCGGGAAGCTTTTCGCCAAGTAACCGTCGGATGCCAGCCTCGGGCATCAATCCCAGGATGCTGTTTTCAGACAGGGTAAACTCAGTCATGCCGGGAACATTCAAAGAAGGCGAACAACCTAGGACCTGAGAGTAAAAGGCCGTACTTCGAACCTGATCTTTAACGTAGAGAATGAAATGAGTCTTGATCACTGAGCTTGAGTTCATCTTTCACCATTCAAACGGGAATCTGAATCAATTTCTTCACACGGGCAACTGATTCCGCCACCTGGCTGGTTTTTACCCCGATCATTTTGAGTGTAATCCCTTTGTGGTGGAGCCTTTCTTCCAACACGGTAATAAACACTCCCTGACCGGGTTCTTCCTGGGCGCTTTTTGTAGTCGTTTCGATACCACAACTGGGGGAGCGGTTTATCCCGATCAGGCCGAACACCTCAAAGCCATAACGCTGATACTCCTCGATTTGCTCGATCACGTCATCGGCCTTGGCGCGCAATCGCGCGATATTTTGTGGCTCTTCCAGCAGGTTTCTAATTCGAGTATTTTCGCTTAACAAGTCTCTCATTGCGCCGACCTTGTCTCCCCTGTCCAACCCCAGGCACGACAGCTCAGGACAAGGCAACTGAATAATCCCAAGTTTGTTTTCCATGAGCAGTTCAATGACTTCCTGAAATTGGCTGGGGAAGTCGGCCGTTCCATCAGAGATGGAATTTTGATTGACAAGGCAGTGTGCCACAACGATCAGCTTCTTGCTGCGATTGTCATTAAACACGATTACACTTCCGGCTCATAACCGATCCCCATCCGATCTATCCAACCTGTTTAAGTACCCGCAGTGCATCAAGCGTGATCCATTTACTGGGCTGATTACGCTTCTCGAGGGGCCAGGTGCGGGAGACAGAACCGCACCACCAGCGTCCTTGCTCATCCTGGCGATTGAGCACCAGATCGAGCAAGGGCATAAACCGCGGATCGCGAGCATAGCCATGAACCACCAGTGCTTTTAGCGCGCTGAGTAAGTCCCAAGCACGCGGCACACCGAAAGTAAGCCAGCGTTTATGCTCACCTTCGAAATCGTACTTGACATCCAACAGCGCATGAGCCAGGCGCTTCACCACTCGTTTGGATTGTGCTGATCGCATATCGGCTGGGAGCACCGCCAGGCCATTCAGCGCCGCAATCGCGCCCCAGAGGCACTCCTGATGTTGGTAGCGCCCACAATCGAGAGCATCGTCAGTGGACATGTCTTCAATGAGAAAGGCGAAAGCAGCCCGCACCCGAGGGTCGTTCTCCAGACCGAAATAAATCAGAAAGGAGAGATGCTCGCCCGTGGTACAAGGAAAGATCCCGCTGCGAATCTTCTTCGTCAGTGAAAAGCCACCGTTCTCGTTCTGGCAGAATTTCAGAAAGGAATCACAACCAGCGGCAGTTCGCTTGTCGGGGGGAACGCCTAGCAGGTGCAGCAAGGCAAGGGCGGTTACGGCCCCTTGCGCCGTGTACGGTTTGGTTTCGTCGCCCCAATAACCTTTCGGGTGCTGAGAGACGAACAATTCCTTCACCAGGGGTTGCTGGGCAATGGCGGCTCTGGCTTCCTGCACTGCGGGGTCGTTTGCAGGCCGATCGAGAAGGTCAATCAGTGTCCAGTAGCGGACGGATGGGTTTTCGGGATCGAGCAGCCAGGGAAGCGGATCAGCTTTCAAGCGATTTAATGGTTTCTGCATGACACACTCCTTTTACGCACTGAACTACTCATTCGTTAGCGAGTTGCTGATTCGAATTCAGCCGCATCGCCCAAGTGACAGGGCACTGCACGCCGCATTAGGCGCGGTTTTCTATGGCGATGTATTTTTTGATTGTTTTTTCAAGGTCAGCGAACTCGGTATATATTTCTGCGTTCCACCCTAGCTCCTGTGCGGCTTCTATGTTGATACGAGAATCATCCCACAACAGAATGGACTCCTTCGCAAGCCCAAGTGTTTTTTCAATGTATTGATAGTAGGCAGGGCAAGGCTTTTGCCAGCCTACCTCACAAGAAAAAAACAGGTGGTCGAAGACCTCTTGAAAACCCATTTCCCTCTTCATGTACTCGGCGCGGTGATGTTCTTGACTTGTCGCAAGACAACAAATAATTCCATTCCAGCGCAGGTTGCGAATCAGCTGAGTGATACGACTATCGACGATGTGGTCAGTCAGCAGCCAGGTCTTGATGAATTCATTAACGGAACCTTTCCAGCCCCATTCTGCTAGAAAAGTGGGTAAAACATCCTCGAGATTAGCCTTGCCCACTAAGCAGTCATTAAACACGCCCTGAAAGAAGCCTTGCGTCATTTTTGGGGAAATGCCATATTCCTCGTTTAAATGTTTCGAGAACTGCATTTGTGGATTAACCACAACGCCGTCTGCATCAAAACAAATTGCCTTGATGATCACTTTTACTTTTCCTTTGAACGGAGCGGAAGCGGCACGCTAGGCGAACGATGGGGATTTCATCAGCCGGCCGCCCTCTCAGGGTCAAAAATGGCGCTGGAAACTTCATCGGGAGCAGAGGTTTGCACTGGCCGGGTCAAGTAGCGCCACAGCATTCCCAGCGGCAGTAGCAGCGGAAACACAACGAGATAAATCAGAAAAGTGCCGGGGAAAGCCAGCTGCAAGGCATAGACCAT
>JAUQXC010000489.1 GCA_030834825.1 Thermoflexales bacterium | reverse complement strand
GCGCCGCCTGCATTGACAGGCGGCGCGTTCTCATTTCAACGCAGCGACTTTACTTCAAGGTCACTTCGACGATCACGTGTTGATTCGATGCTCCAGGCAGATTGAACGATCGGCTGGCGGCCAGCATCTGGCCGTTGGGTTGATCGTAGATCACCCCGCGGAACGGTCCCTTGCCGTAATCGCGCGGATACACCCACCAGAGCTTATCCCCCTTGTGCTGGTTGATCTCATCGAGAACGCCGCGCCACGTTTCCACGTCATGCCAGCGGCCTTGCGGGTCCTGCCACTGCACCACGGTCCACAGCTTGAGGTTGTCCGTCGGCACCCGCAGTTCGATATAGCTGCCCACGGATTGTCCAGGGACGATCAGGATGGGCGTGGGGGTCAAGGTAGGGCGGGGCGGTGGCGGCGCGGCGGTTGCCGTGGGCGTGCTCATCCCCAGACCGATCAACAGCGCAGCACAGGCTAGCCCCAACAGGCTAAAGAAGTTTTTTCGCAATGTCATGATGATTGTTCTCCTGAGATGTCGACAGCTCAATCGCGGTTACCGTACGTCGATCGAGCCCTCGCGCTTGGTTTACGGTTGTTCCGGTCGAAGGGGCAGCAGACTCTCGCGCCAGCCGGTGTTACCAGGCTGAGCTTCCCTGCCGAACAACGGGCCGCCAACGGACACCGAGAATACCGGACCAAAGATATTGTTGTACGGCAGCCCTAGAATTTCATGCTGTTCTTGCACGGCGCCGTAGTTGGTATAGAAGTTGTACGAATCGACCTGCGCGTAGATGGGTGTGCCAACCGGCAAATTGCCCGTAAAGTAAGTGCGCTCTGGACTGACGTAGAGATCCGTACTGGTCAGCGTGATCACTGCGCCGGGCTGGATGGGCACCATCGGATCGATGACGGCCCAGGCAATACCCTGCTGCGCGCGATTCTGATCCCACCAGATTTGATTGACGGCGGTGGGTGGCGGGTTGGGCGCAATGTAGGCGTCGACCCAGAACGATTGATCGGCGGGCGCATCGCCGACGTTCTGGATGACGACGGTGATCGCATCGCGGCTGGCGATGATATTCTGCACGATCAGATCAGGCGCGGTGAAGAAGTTATTCATGATCAGCGGCAGGTAGGTTGAGTACCGGAGCGCCGGCCCGGTGATGGTGACTTGCGTCGTCGTCGTCAACAGGCTGACGCTGTTGGTGGCTGTCACAATCGCCGTGTAGAAACCGACAGCGCCATAGATGTGCGCTGATGATTGACCGGTCCCCTGTGTGCCATCACCGAAGTCCCATTCGAAGGTGGCGCTGTCGCCCGACACCGAGGCCAGGAAGTTGGTTGTACTTCCTAAGAGAGTGGGACTATCATTGATAGCGACAAGATTGAGCAGGAACTGTTCGGTAATAGTGACCGGCGTCGTGGCGGTCAGCGTGAGGACTCCGTTTGCGGCCTGGACGGTGGCTGTGTAGAAACCCGCGGCGGCATAAGGGTGTGCGGGCGTTGCCCCCACGCCTGTGAATCCATCGCCAAAGTCCCACGTGAAAGTCGGGGCGGGGGACAGAGGGCTGGAGAGCGTGGCCGTGAGATTCGTCGGGCGGCCCAACACGGTCGGGCTGTCATTGGTCGCCGTCAAAATCGGCATTATGGCTGCGGCGACTTCCACCGCGCCAATATCGACGAGGCCATTGCTGAGGCGTGGGTAGCCGTGACCGCGTTGATCGTAGGTTAAGCCGGCCGCACTGGCATTATCGCCCGCATCGATGGCCGGGCTGTCCGTTTGCGGCAAATGCGTCAACGTCGTGCCGCCGTTATTGGCCAATGGGTCAAGCAGCGGATCGCCGCTCAGCGTCACATTGCAGGAGCCATCTTCAATCAGGTTGTTGATATTGGAAGTGATGGTTCCGATGTTGTAACAGTCACCGCCGACACTGTGCGCAATCAGGGTATTCACCAGCGATAAGCTCGCGCCTTCGTGGTTGTAAAGACCGCCGCCACTATCCGAGACAGGGGACGTATTGCTGTAGAAGGTCGTGTTGATGAGGGTCAGCGTTCCACTATTGAGCAAGCCGCCGCCAGAACCCATCTCGACATCCATCACCCTGTTCGTGCTGAGGGTACTGTTGGTCATCGTCAGCACTGCGTCGAAGCTATTATATACACCGCCGCCCGACCAGCTCGCCTCATTCTGGGTAAAAGAGTCATCCAGGACGGTGGCGATGCCGGAATTGTAGAAACCACTTCCTTCAAACCCTATGTTAAAGCTAAGGGTGCTCTTGAGCAGGGTCAGCGTTCCGCCGTTGTAGATTCCGCCGCCGAGCATGCCAGTATTATAGGCGACCGTGCTGTTGCTCACTGTGAGGGTTCCGGCGTTGCTGATCCCCGCTCCTGTATCTTCGCCGACCCAACCATGCACGACGCTCAGTGCATTGAGGGTGACATCATTCTGGGCGGAGATGTTAAAGACTCGATCGGTATCGTTCCCGCTGATGATAATACCTGGCGCCGCCGCCCCATCGATGGTAATGCTCTGATGAATGTCGATTTGACCAGTGGTGAGCGTGATCGTCTGACCGGCCAGCGTAGGCGTGAAGGTGACTGTGTCTCCAGCCACTGCGATATTCACCGCGTAGCGCAACGAACCACAGTCGGAATCATGGGTGTTTTCCACGACAAGACCAGAGATACAGGGTGCTGTGATCGTCACAGGTGTGGTAGCGCTGATGGTATTTAGGCCACCATCGGTGACTGTGACGATGGTCGTGTAAAAGCCGGCGACACCATATGGGTAA
Organism: Thermoflexales bacterium; assembly: GCA_030834825.1. GTDB lineage: Bacteria > Chloroflexota > Anaerolineae > Fen-1058 > Fen-1058 > Fen-1058. The sequence goes on along the minus strand of JAUQXC010000489.1, from coordinate 1,657 downwards.
GTGACCAAGTTTGACAGAGCGGCAACTTCGGCCGTGCCATCACCGAAGTTCCATGTGTAGGTGATGGGTGTGAAACCACCGACCGTTGCAGTAAAACCGGTCGAGCTGCCCAGCACGGTCGGGCTATCATTGACCAGTGCGATGCCAATGATGCCTTGTGGTTGTGCCGGGGGGGCGCCTGGTATGGCGAAGGCCGGTGTGGGCAAGAGCAACGAAAAGACGATGATTATCAAAATTGCTTTGGGTATGGGACGACGGACGTCTGAAGTCATGTTGTAGGTTCCCTTGTTGGAAGAATGTGATAGTGAACTTGGCCGCGACACGACACTTCCCGGCGGAGCTACCGGATAGAGGACACATGAAGCGCTATTGTGTTTATTCTAACAATAGCAAGTTTGCAGCTTGTTTAAGGGAAGCGCCGAACCGTTGCTCTTCCGTTACACGCGCATTGCAAGAGCGTAGTGCCGAGGGGTTTAGTGGGGTTACAACAATTCCCAAGGGGCAGGAGCGCGGTTCTTACAAGGCCGTGCATGTCGTCTCCGGTACTGTGAGCGGGCGACACGTGGGGTGCGCATCGTCCTGAAAAAGGGTTGAACGGGATGCTTGGCCAATGCTCCCGGTCCGCTCTGCTTGGTCACACACCGCGCTGCACGCACGCCTTGTCCGCCATGTTATGGCGGAGGCGCGCTGGGCGGGGTGCAAGTGTCCGCCGTTCAAGAACGCTCGCGTAGCGTGTGACCATCCAGCGAGAGCAATTCCCGTTGAAGCCGGAAGAGATAAAAGTTCTAAGTGTTCGCAACGGGCAAGCTCACCGTGAAGGTTGTACCCACATTGAGCTGGCTGACAACGTCCACTTGTCCTCCGTGAGCCTCGATGAACTCTTTCACTAACGCCAGGCCCAGTCCCATTCCGCCGTGCTTGCGCGTGGCGCTGCCATCGATCTGATAGAAGCGTTCAAAGATGTGTGCCAAATGTTCCGGCGCGATCCCGATCCCCGTGTCGCTCACTTCCAGGCGGATCGATGAAGTCTGGCGTTGAAGCCGCACGGTGATTTGACCGCCGGGCTGGGTGAACTTGAGGGCATTACCGATCAAATTGTCCAACACTCGGCGCAGGGTCAACGGATCGCCGCTGATCACCGGCACCTCCGGCGCGATCTCAGAGACCAACGTCAACCCGGCCTTTTCGATCGTGTGCTGAAATTCCAGCAGACAGGCTTTTACCAACGCGGCTAAATCAAACGACTCATGTGCCAGCGCCAGTCGCTCAGTTTCCAGGATGCCCACAATGTCGTTGACCAATTGGGCCAGCATGCGAGCGCGGCGTGAGATCACGCCGAGGGATCCTTTTTGCTCGGGTAACAATTCACCCAGCCAGCCCGCCTCCAATGTTTCGGCATGACCCAGGATCAGGGCCAGCGGGGTGCGCAATTCGTGGGAAACATTTTGAATGAACTCGCGCTGCATCTGATCGAGCTTGCGTTGTTGTTCCAACGCGTCCGAGAGGGCCGTTGCCCGCTGTTGCTCACTGGCGTATAGCCGGGCATTTTCAATGGCGATCGCGGCCGAATTGGACAGCGCTTGCAGCACTTCCAGATCCTGTTGATCGAACACCCCACCGGATTTGTTGATGGCCTCAATGACGCCCAACAGCACCC
>JAUQXC010000488.1 GCA_030834825.1 Thermoflexales bacterium | reverse complement strand
TCTTTGCAAGCCTCTGGAGTTGTTCGTCCATATCCTCTGCACGTATTGCCATAACCTGCTCAAAAGCGTAAAAAGACGCGGCGACAATGTGCCGGAGGGACAGCAACGGCACTGTCTCGATCGGCAACCCCGAGGCAAGACTGGCCGCCAGGTCTTGAACATACACATGATCGTTGGCGCTATATATGGCAAGATCTCGCAAACAGGGCATCCGATCTGGAGCCCCGACACTACGCAATGGTGTATCCGCTACGGCGCTTACCACATCTGTCAGGTCGTCTAAGAATAAGTTAATCTGACTAGAAGGTTCGCCATAGACCTCCCCCCATCGATCTTCAAGCGCTTTAGCAGATTTATCAAAAACATCGCCCGATTGACCGAGCGTTCGCACAAATGCCGTGTTGAGATAAAGCCGGACGGCAGGCGCAGGGTGTGCCAATTTCCTGTCGATCTCGACCGTCATGTCTCGAGGCAACAGGAGCTGGTTGGCAAGCGCGCACGAGTAAGCAGGCCCACTCAAGAGCACGGCCAGCAGGTCAGCCAATATCTCGGCGGTCCAAGCTTCCCAGCACTGAATCCGCTGAGCTGGAACTCCGCGATGTTCCAGGCTGGATGCCAGATTCATGGCTATACTTGCAGACAGTGAGTTCAAGTCCACGTCAAGGTCGTGTGCAACCTCGTGAGAGATGAAAAGTAAGTTCCAGGGAGTCGCCGTGTAGTCCCAGGGAATCTCGATGACAGGGATGGGGAGTCGGCTATCTTCGAAACGCCTGATTTCTTCGGGCCTACTACCGCGCACCCAGGTTGCTGGCGACGTTTCGGCATTCAAATAGACCAATGGATACTGGCGAAAGCCACTCGGAGGATCGAGCTGCAGTAGATGCGCCCGATTGATGATGCTTGTATAGCAATCATGCGCGATGAGATCGGACATCAACAAAGCGCTTTGGAATGCGGGAACGAGCCGCGTTTCAAGCTTATCCCTGAAGAAATCCCAAATACTGTGCGTCTTGTAGAGATAGTCAACGACCGTGACCGCCAATTCCAGGCACATCTTTGTATCTCGGCAAGCTTTGAGACTGGCCATAGCTTGGCCAGTCCGTTCGATCAAGCGGCCCATGAAGAGATCAAGGGCTTCGAGCTGGGAAGCATTCTTTTCCAAAATCTCATGCTCAGATGCTCGGGTGAGCCAATAATCGATCTCCTCCGGCAAAGTAGCTGAGCGACGCTCTAAGTCTTTTATCCTGAGTGCCAGGTATAACCCCATTGACATCTACTACCCTCCTCATGTCCGCCAGTGTGCCGGCGATGTCCGTCAACCGCTATTCGGTCGTCTCTATACCTTCTATGATGACCAAATCGTTAATATCAATCGCTGTCGCCTTCTCAGTCTGCGTCTCCAATATCGTGATGCTGGGTTCGGCATCACCCATTTGTTCTTGTTCCCAGACCTGTATGTGGTATTCGTCATATCCGAATCGCGCATGCTCTTCGACTGGAAGCCGCAGGCTAAAAGTCACGCGAATTTGTCCGTTTTCCTCAAAGTCCTTGACGACAAATTCACGCAATTCTCCCTCGGTCAAAGCTTCTGTTGGGCCGGCCAGTTCTCGGGAAGGGAGATAGCCACGAATTCCGCCGATGTCGATGATCGCCCCATGCTCCATAATCCTGACAACCTTTCCGTAAAAACCGACCCCTCTGCGTAGACTTCCGCGCAACTGCTCCAGCCGAGCTGCGCGGCGTTCTTCAAGGACCAGCCTTTGCGATATAGTAATACTTCCCCGCAAAGGATCGATCTTGATAATGTGAACATCAGCCGGACTGCCGTCCGAGAAGTCAATAGGATCTCCTGGAAGGCACGACTGGGATTCCGGCATGAACGCTACACACTTGACAAGCGGTAATGCAACAAGGTATCCTGCCCGGCGGCCATCTTTGGCTTGCATCGGATGAAGGACGCACCCGCATAGAACTGAGTTCTGTGACTGACATTGAGAAATGTTATTCCAGAACTGTCTCTTTTCCTTGATCAGCGGCAAGAGCTGTGAATCGCGTATAGCTCGGTCAACTTGGCGGCTATCCGGTGATCGAAAAGTCATCCAAACGCCTTCCTCCAGAACAGCCTCTTGCAGAAACTCGAATACATCTTGCTCCTCTTCCCTGACTCGATGAAACAGAGTTTGTTGATGCTCCCAGGGTAAACCTGCCGCCACTTCAACTCTGGTCCTGCCCCCAGATCGCGAATAAGCGACAACGGCTACACGCAGGATAGTCTCGTCTTTGAGTGCGGTCCCCTGCAAAGCAGACACAAATTGCCCGGAAAGCCACGCCTCTATGTTATAGTCGACGAGATTGACGCGGTATCCTTGGTTCGACCTCGAAATGACCTGCGCCGTTATCTGGTCACCCGCAAGGGCAGCCCTCGTCAATCGATCGGTGTGCTCACCCGCCATGGAGTCATACCCCCTTACGAGCCGGAGCTTTGCCATAATGCATATCTGTCGACAGCCGTCGATGAATGGAATAGCTCCATTACTTCAGGCTCTGATTTTCGCCGCGATCGTCTCGCGCGCGTTCAAGTCGTTCGCATGCCTCTGCCATTCGAGATGCTGCCTCTTGTACTGTCTGGCGGATCTCACATATAGTTGAGCGTGCTTGTAAGCCCCATTCCATCTGCTCTCTGATGTGGTTGACCCTTTGTTCGAAGACACCGCCGACATTTCTGGTAGCGTCTGCCATCAGATGCCAGACTGACCGTTCAAGTGGATCTGCTAGCTTTAGCCCCTGCAAATTGAGCTCAACCCAGTAAAACGTTTCTGCCACATCCTCCAGCGCGGAAAGTGGTTGACTGTGCCCCCGCTCTTCCAGATGAGCTGAATCGCGGATTGTTACGGACGTGTCGTCAAGCAGGTCATGAGTTGCGCGGCCGAGTGCGAGCACATCGTCGATGGTGCGCGTTAGCGATTCGGCCCGAACTTGCTGACTAACTGCTTCCTGTTGTGCCTGTCGGACATTGGACTGCAGCTGTTCCACTTGGCGGCTATGAAGCACCTGGAGTCGCAGGACGGAGACTCCTATGATGAGCAAGACAGAGAGCCCGGACAGGAATATCGGTTGTGGCATATGCTCTTTGCCTACTGGACCTCCATAACCTGCGAACCACAGTAATGCGGTAAAGCCCAGAGCAATTAGGCATATTCGAAGACAGATTTTGGCATTCTGATTCATATCAATGAGTATGTCGCATCGAATCCAGCAGTTGGCCGAAGGGTGCTCCGGTACGCTCGATGAAGTTCTGTGTGACAACTAGTGTTCCATCCGGGTTACGCGCGATGCCAACACCCAAATGAGTAAAGTAACGGTTCAGGATGTTGTTGCGATGGCCGGGAGAATGCATCAGGCCTGTCTCGGCTTGCTCGACCGTGGGATAGCCTGTATAGATCTGGTCGGAAACAAGATTTTCTCCGGGGCTCTGCATGGTTGGACTTCCGGCGATATTCTCGCCGCAGGCCAGATACTTGATGCCTGCCTGTCTCAAGCGATGCTCAGGTCCCAGTCCCACTCGGTTCACATGATGCATATAGTGCTGCGCGATCATGTCCTCACTGTGAGCGCGCGCCACGGCTGCCACGGCATCGTCCCACTCGAGAGGCATAGCTCCGCCCGACTCGGCGCCATGATTGGCGCGATCATCATTAATCAGGTCGAGCATGCGCCGCTCCAGGTGATAGAGCTCGCCAGGCGGCAGGATAATCTGTATCAGTTCCGCCGGCACCGCCCCAGCGTATGGAACACCCGGTAGATCTTCCATACGAATAATAACTGGCCCCGTTTCATTTGCAAGAGAGAGGCCAAGGTCGTCAGGATTGATCAGGATCAAGCTCTCGTCATCAGCTTCTGCGCGCGGGAGCATGTCTTCTGGACGTATGATGATGTCATCACCCTGTGAGCTAATCATAGCTCTGGTTCTTCCACTTGTGACTACACTTGATTGATATGCAGCTCCCAGCTTCTTCAAGACATCGCCAGCAGATCGGCACACCACAATCCGGGCACAATTCAGTTAATGAGGTGAGCCGATGGCCTCGGTACGGGCACAGAACAGGCTGGGGAAAGGGAAGCCGCGATACTACCGAAATATCGACTTCCTGTTCTGTTGGCCCGGTAAGTCTGGCAACCTGCTCTGTTTCTTCATCTGGGAGCTCGTTCCAGGTGATTCGTACAACCTCGGGTGGTTCCTCCTGGTCGCGTCCAACAAATCTGCGAACCATCAGCCCGGCCTGTCGCGGCTTTCCTTCAGGCCCTAGGACAAAAGCAACCGGCTGCGCGCGCCAAGGGACCACGACTACTGCCTGTTCCGGCTCGGCTCCCGAGCCGAGAGCAACCAGTTCTGACGACGCGCCCTCATAGTGGACTACCCGCATCATTCCCACCACGGCCTCGCCTTCCAGAGTTGCGCCGGGGGAAACAATTCGGTCTATGTCAAAAATCGGTACGTCTTCATACTTGCGCAACTGCCCTATCAAGCAGAATTGTTCGATGAGTGGACCATCATTCGACAGCGCCTGAATCCTGGTCTGAATTTCCTCGGGCGTAATGACCAGTGGCTCGCCGACGATCATTTCACCCAGAATTTCATATACGCGGTCGGGGAGAAAGAGCGGCGGGTCTGTAGCCCTGCGCGCTCCCACCTGGCCGGCCCAAAATGCATCCGCCTTGGCGAAGCTGGTCAATGATCTGCCCTCATTACTCTCGACAACTCGACCTGCATCTGCTTGGGATACCACGCGAATTCGGTCAGACAGCGCTGATCACAATAAGGCCATCTTCATCTGCACCCGGTTTGTCGTCCAGAACAATAAGGTCTGATTCAGTCGGCGGTCCGTCCACAGTAATGATCAGAGCCTCCTCCGAAGGATCTGTAATTCGTGCAGGTGAGGGAGGTTGGGGAGAGTTCGATTCTACAACCTCAATAACCAGGGATGCCTCATCGGGGCGAGACAGCTTGGACACGCTGGGAGTTAGCGCAGCAGGCGTGGCCGCTGGAGTGAGAACCCCCACAACTTCGATGAGCAACGGTTTGTCTTCGTGGCGAGGCGGCCTGGGCGGTAGTGGAGTCTGCGCAGAAACCTGCGGCTGTGGTCGCGCCGGTTCCGGCTCCGCGCCTTCTAACGGGCGTTCGTCCACTGGTTTTCCTAGCCCGTCAGTGTCCTTGCGCCACTGGATCATCTCTCCTACTCCGACCACATACTCGCGAAGGGGCAGCCCGACGGGCATTCCGCGTTGGTGACCGATACAGATCCAATCGTCATGAATATGCGGATGATAAATACTGGTGGGCTCGACGCAATGGAAGTCAGGCAGCACGCGCGGGTAATCCGCCGGCAGCGTCATGCTGACCACAAAACGCTCTGCGATTGATCCAGGTGCTCTGTAGCCGCGACAGGTATAAGTGATTCGATACTGTGTGGGCGGATGACCGTGTCCAGCATCCAGTGCCTCAATCTTTACCAAGGGGCTGTACTGGGCAAGCAGCATCAGATCTTGGTACTCGTTTTCCTTACGCTCGTCATCGATTTCCCTTTGAATTTTTGCCATGTCTCACCTATCGTATGTGGTTGTTTGAATGGGTGCAGCCTGGTTACGCGCTCCGACCCATCAGCTCGTTGTGCCAAACCGTGAGCCAATTGAAGTCGATACTGCCGTTGTCACACAGCAGCCCGTACATGTTGGTTCTATTCCGAGGTCTATCGGCCCACCATCCATCAACATACTCGCGCAGCACGTCGACAAGTTCAGGTTGACTGAGTGCCAGAAAGCCGTTGGAGGGGCCGACGGGATCGGCCGAGCACCGCAAATACACAATCGTTCCAGCGGTGCGGCCGGGCCTAATAACCCAACAACTCCACGGCTGCACGGGTTGCCTTAGACTGACGAAAACCGATAAAGCCCTACCTGCATGTTTCTTCACAAATGCTTCGATCGTTGACAGCTCCTCATCCCGGATCACAACCTGCACACGGCGATACCTTATTCTGCCGCTCTGCAGCGCCTCATCAATCGCCATATCGTACTTCTGATACTGCTCGAGGGTGGTCGCGCTGC
>JAUQXC010000487.1 GCA_030834825.1 Thermoflexales bacterium | reverse complement strand
GCGCATCATCGAGCGGACTGGTGCACGAGGCCTGCGTCGAATTGCAGATTAAGCCGCTGGGGACGCACGCCTTTCGAGCGGCAGCGGCGCAGCGCGCTTATGATGGGCTGCGGGAGCACGGTTACACTGATCGGCAGGCGCGCAAACAAGTATCGCAGATGCTGGGGCACAATCGGATTAGCGTGACCAACAGTTATGCACCATAGACTTGATTGACTCGCATTCCTATAATCCGCGTACTCGGAACCGAATTGCACGCCGTTGTTATTAGAATGTAATTGCCTGCCCCATCCACTCGCCTTAAGGCGACGGGGGTTGGCTGGTGGGCACGGTCGTGCCGCAGAGAGATTAGGCAACTACCCAACTGCAGATCTGCGTCTGTTCCAGCCCGCAGCCCCAACTTGATTTGGATAGTAACGCGTTGCTCATCAGACCGTGGCCGTGCCATATCCGTTTATCCGTTTTACTGATAACTGACTGCTGACTTCTGACTGCTATACATCGTCATCGCGCCGTCGAATAAGGCCATCATCTCAGGCAATCCAGTCAGGCGATCAAAGTCGAGGTTCTGTACCAGCCGCCCGGTGGTATGGGTGCCTTGGCCAACACAGAACGATCCAACCTTACCCTCGACGGGCCGCGGCTTTGCGCTGACCCACAAGCCAGTCAACTTCGCAACGCTGTGCTGTCCATTCGGCGCAATGGTCGATGGCATCACCAGGCCGTCGCGCAAACCGAACACCTCACTCGCATTATCCCCAGCGAAAAATGTAGCACCCACTGCCACAATGGGCGATGCTTGCGTTAGCTGTCGAGACTGGCGCATCTGTCGCACCACACGATTACAGCTTGACTTTAGAACATATGTGCGATATAACGACGGCGCTTTAAGCGCAGTCCAGCAGCCCAACTTGATCCGAGGTGAGGCTACACGTGACCATTCAAATTCAAGGGGCGGCCGAGCATAACTTAAAGGGCGTTGAGGTTGGATTAGGCGACGGGCTCACTGTCGTCACTGGCGTTTCGGGTTCGGGCAAAACCTCGTTAATTTTTGACACACTGTATCACGAGGCCCAGCGTCGCTTTCTGGAGATCTTTGCGTCTGGGGCTAGCGGCCTGCATTTGCCGCCTGCGGCGGTGCGCTCCATCACAGGTCTGGGACCTGCGATCGCCGTTGGGCAGGATCTACTCAACCGCAACCCCAATTCCACTGTGGCCACGGCCGCCGGCTTGCACCCTTTTCTGCGCCTGCTGTATGCTAATTTTGGTGAGCGGTATTGCGTGCAGTGTCATACAGCGCTGCGCGTGATCAGTGAGGATGAGATCGTCGCCCAGATCATCGCACTCACCCGACAAGGTCCGCTAGCGGTTTGCGCGCCGTTAGTCCAACAGGCGCTGGGCAGCCACCACACATTGCTGCAACTGCTCACTCAGGAATACGGAATAGACAGGGTGCTGGTCGATGGACGGCCCTGGACCATGACCGACTTAGACCCCACCCGCGTGCACGACATCACATTAGCTTTAGCCAGGTTCGAAGCCGAAACGTCCGCTCGGGCCGCGCGCGACGTGGTTCAAACGATCACGGCCTTGGGTGCCCAGGCGGTGCGGTTGCAGTATGACGATCAAACTCTGATGTTAGCCCGTACTCCAGTCTGCGTGAAGTGCGGTGCTTGGTCAGGTGAAATTCACGCGACATACTTTCACCAGCCATGTCCGCATTGCGCGGGAGCGGGTTGCGAGGTCTGTCAGGTAACGGGCCTTCATCCACAAGCCGCCAACGTGCGTTGGCATGATCTGCGTCTGACGGATTTACTGGCGCTTTCCGTAGAAGAAACCCACGTCCTCTTTGCTCAAACTCGCCCGCCGACTACAGCCGAGCGCCTGTTCTCTGAGATCATACGCCGGATAGAGGCGTTGAGCAGTGTCGGGCTGGGTTACATCTCCCTTAACCGCAGCACGCCCACACTCTCACGCGGTGAAGCGCAGCGTGTACGTTTGGCCGTGGCCCTCAGTAGCCGCTTGGAGGACATGCTCTACGTGTTGGATGAGCCGACGATTGGCCAACATCCAGCCGATGTGGATCGTTTGCTGAAAGCGTTCCGCCAACTGGCCGGGCCGGTAATCTACGTCGAGCACGATCGCATTGCAGCGGCGGCCGCCGATCAGGCCATTGAGCTCGGCCCAGGCGCAGGCGGCAACGGTGGGCGGCTGATCTTCAATGGTACGCCGGCCGAACTGTGGCGCGCGGATACGCCGACCGGACGCTTCTTTAGTCTCCGCGAGCGTGTCGCGCTGCCTGACAAACGCGCGGCGTCCACGGCTTTCCTGACTCTCAAGGGCGCGGCGCTGCGCAATCTGAAGAACATCGACGTGCCCCTGGCGCTTGGACGCTTGACCGTCATCACCGGCGTCTCTGGCTCCGGCAAAAGCACGCTGGTTGAGGACGTGTTGGTGGCGTCGCTGAATGCAGGGAAGCCAATCGGGTGCACGGCGTTAGACGGTGCCTGGCTTAAGCCCATATGGGTCGATCAAAATCCGATCGGGCACAATCCCCGCTCGAACCCGGCCACTTATACCGGACTGGCCAACATCGTGCGCGATCATTTTGCCGCAGAAACCGGGCTATCGGCCTCACACTTCTCATTCAACCGGCCCGAAGGCGCATGTCCAGAATGCAATGGCCTTGGCGCTGTGGAAGTGAAGATGCGCTACTTGCCTTCGACCTGGATACCGTGCGCCGTGTGTGAGGGGCAGCGTTTCTCCGATGAAGTGCTGACCCAGTGCGCCGTGTTTGGCGACCGCCGACTGTCGATTGCAGATTTCTACCAACTCAACATTGAGGAAGTGCACCACCTGTTCCACGAAAACGTGAAGACGCTGCCTGACAAAAATCGCCAGGCGGCACTTCACATCTTGCGCGCTTTGTGTGACGTTGGGTTAAGTTATCTCTCACTAGGCCAACCTTCGCCTACCTTGTCCGGTGGAGAAGCACAACGTGTCAAGCTCGCCAAGTCACTGGGAATGCGTGGCCTCAATAAACATCTGCTTGTGCTGGATGAACCGACAACAGGTCTACATCCTCAAGATCTAGCGGGATTGTTGATCGTTCTCAATCGACTGGTGCAAGCCGGCGCGACTATTGTCGTCGTCGAGCACAACACCGATCTGATCCGTGCCGCCGATTGGGTGGTAGACCTGGGTCCAGGTGCCGGCCCTGACGGCGGACAACTGATCTATGTCGGACCACCCTCCGGTTTGCTCGATGCCCCCGATTCCATCACCGGGCGTATGTTGCGGGAAGAAGAGGCTATCCAGCCGCAAGCCACACCCCCCACGGCGACCACTAGCCGTCCGTCTTGCATCGCCGTTCGTAACGCGCGCGCCCACAACTTGAAAGGCGTCGACGTGGATTTTCCCAAAGCGGCTCTAACAGTCGTCACCGGGGTTTCAGGCTCGGGCAAGTCCAGCCTCGTCAACGATGTGCTAGAAGCGGAAGCCCGCCGACGCTTCCTGGAAACACTCTCCCTCTACCAGCGACAGAGCATACGCGAAGGTCCTGAAGCACAGGTTGATTCTGTCAGCGGGTTAGGCGTCTCAGTATCCATTACGCCAGAGCGCGCCCTGTACAACCGACGTGCCACCGTCGGTACGGCTACCGAAATCGCTCACCACCTCGCTGTGCTCCTGGCGGTGATGGGACAACGCACTTGCCTGGCTTGCGGCGCAGCCATGAAACGCGACGAAGTGTGGCGTTGTCCGCAATGTAATACCACGGCTCCCTTGGCGAGCGCTAAGCATTTTTCGTCGACGACTTACGCTGCCGCCTGCCTCAAGTGCAACGGCGTGGGTTCGTTGCAGACACCCGCCCCCCAGAAACTCATCATTCATCCCG
>JAUQXC010000486.1 GCA_030834825.1 Thermoflexales bacterium | reverse complement strand
AAGTCGCCGGGCTACTGGACGGCGCCTCATGAACGAGGCTGAGTGCTTCAGTATCATCTTCCTCAAACAGCAGACGCTCATCCGCCGCCGGAAACTTGAGCCGCTTGCCTTGCGTCACCAACCGGTGAAACAGATCAATGGAAGTCGGCGATGTAATCGGCACCGAGCTGCCCCGCTCGGCCTTAAAATATAACAGCCGATTGGCGCGCGACAGATCGAGTAACAGCATTTGCCAGTTGTGCAGTTTAGACTGAAGGGAAACATCGGGCATGATCGCCGCCTCGAGGAATAGACTTGAGCGAGAATGACAGCCATGACGGGACGCCTTGCGCCACCCGCCGGCACGACATTCTCAGGCCCGCCGGCAGGTTGCGTCAGGTGAATTACGGATTATGGGCCAGCGCCGACTTGAACTCGATGACGGCATTGGTCTGCTCCGGGTCGACGCCATTCAGCACCGCCAGATAGACGCTCATGAAATCGCCCAACATGACCAGCGACATCATTTGCGCCAACGGGCTTGCGCCCCGCGCCGCGAGCAAGTCGGTGTTGCAACCCGCCATCAGGTAGGCCTGTCGGGTCAGCTGCACGCGCTGGGCATTACGCGGATGATCGGCCCGGCCGGTTAAGAACAGGGCCATCACTTTGGACGAAAAGCCCTCCGGCCAGTCCAGCCCAACCAAGGCATGATGATTCGCTTCCGGCAAGGCTTCACAGGCCGCCCACGTTTTGGCATTGGTCGCCAGCTGGGCACGCCAACGCCGCGCGACCTGCGCAAAGATACCCGCCCCCAGCACATAGACCAGGCGCCCCATCAACTGGCCCGCTTCGCGCTTCGCCAGGTTGCGCATCACCGGACTATCGGCGTTGAGATCGTCTGTCCACTCGCGCATCACGCGCACCGCCTCTTCCAGATCATCTTCAAAGTGATGCGTCCAACCCAGGCGTGAAGCGATGTTCAACCAGGAAGCCAGTGACCAGCCCAGTGCTGCCCGCGGCGGCGACTGGTAATCGATGCGGATGAAAGGCACGACCTGTTTCTTGGCGCGCTCCAACAGCTGTCCATTGGAGGTGAGCACCAGCAACTGGCAGTCGCGCACCAATGTTTGATCAAAGGCGGCCAGGGTTTCTTCCGTATCACCGGAATAGGAAGTGGTGATCACCAGGGTATGATCGCCGTGGGCGTAAGCGGGCAAATCGTAATCACGCACCACGTTGATCGGCAAGCGGCATTCCGGCGCGACCAGCGCCGCAAACAACGCGCCGCCGTCGGCCAGGCCGCCCATGCCGGCCAACACCACCCGATCGACTTCCCGGAAGGCCGCTGGCAGTTCGATCGCTTCGGCCGCTGCCCAGCCGTCGATCAGTTGCTGCGGCAGATCGGCAATGTGCCCCAGCATATCGCGAGCATCGATCATGCGAATGGCTTTAACATCGTTGAGATCGATCATGATCCCTCCTTGTTCAACAACGCATACACGGCACGTTTATGCCACCCCGACACCTCGGCCACTTGCCGCGCGGCTTCAGAAGCAGAGGCGCCGGCGGCCAGTTCCACCTGCAACGCTGCATGCACGCGCGCTTCGTCCCAGCGATCGGCAGCCAGCGCGCCGGCCACCACCAGCACAAACTCACCCAGCGCTTTTGCGCCAAAATGCTGAAGGGCCTCGGCGATCGTTCCGCGCCAGATCTCTTCGTGGACCTTGGTCAACTCGCGGGCCGCGCACAGCGATCGGTCGCCGAAGATTTCCAACATGTCCGCCAGCGTGTCACCCACGCGATGTGGCGCTTCATAGAAGATCAACGTGCGCCCCTCGGACTTCAGCTGCTCCAAGGCGCGTTTGCGTTCACCCGCCTTACGCGAGAGAAAACCGACGAAGACGAAGGAATCTGTCGGGAGGCCGGAAGCCACCAGGGCCGTGATGGCCGCGGTCGCCCCCGGCAGCGGTACGATGCGTTGGCCTCGTGCGATCGCTGCGCGAATGAGTTCGTAACCGGGATCGGACAGGCCAGGCGTGCCCGCTTCCGAGATCAAAGCGACATCGCCCTGCTCCAAGGCGCTCAGAATACGCTCGAGCTTGCTGAGCTTGTTGTGCTCGAAATACGAGGTGACAGGCGTGTGCAGATCGAAGTGGGACAACAAAATCGCCGCGCGGCGTGTGTCTTCGGCGGCGATGAGGTTCACCTCGCGCAACACCTTTAACGCGCGCAAGGTGATGTCGTCCAGGTTGCCGATGGGGGTGGGAACGATATAGAGTATGCCCATGTGTGGTAGCCTCCCGGAGGGTTTGCCGCCTCCGGGAGGATCATCACCGGCCGACGCGATGGGAGATGCCCGTCAAGATGCTTTCGCGCCCCTCAAACGGCACGGTCACGGCCAGGCCGCCTTTGCGAATTTCGTAGCGGCGAATTTCTTTGATATGATCGCTGCTGCGCATCTTGATGACGGTGATGGCGCGCTGGATGGCGCTTTCCACCTCCACGTAACGCAACAGCATAATCGTGTCCACCACAAAGGAGAGCGCGCCGCGCTCGGCCCGCTGCGTCTCCATGCGCCCTTCCTCGGCCAGGAGCAGTGCCGTGACGCCTTCGCGCTTGAGCGCATTGATGAGCCGGTTGTAGATATGGCGCAGTTGCAGCTGATCGTTGGTAAGGCGCGTAAAGTGCGTGACGCTATCCAGCACCACCCGCTTGATGTTCTTCTCGATGAAGAGATCGCTCAGTGGGCCGGCAGGCGCTTCCAGGCTCTTCAACAGCACCTGTGGTGACGTGAAATACAGGTGCAACAGCCCGCGCTCCTGCCAGGGGTGCAAGTCCCAACCCAGGCTCTGCGCGTCGTTCTGCAAGGACTGCGGAAACTCTTCAAACGAGATCAACAGGCCCGGCTCGCCACACTCGACACCGTGCAGTAGGAACTGCAGGGCCAGCACGGTCTTGCCGGTGCCAGGCGCGCCGCGCACCAGGTTTGCTGTTCCCTGCACAAAGCCGCCCGACAACATCTTATCCAGCCCGGCAACGCCGGTTTCCACGCGGGGTTTGGCGCTCATAAGATTTGATTTAGCCCTCCCGCAGTCATTGTAGTCGATTTGGGTTGATAGTCAATGAGTTCAAGCGTTATTTGACGACTGCCGCCCGCTTCTGCTCGATGACTTTAAGCAGGCCCTCAAATGACTTGATGAACTTATCGACCCCCTCAATGGACAACTGATTGCCCACCTGATTGAGGTCCAGTCCCAGCGAACCCAGATCCACCACGGTCTGGCGTGCGGTTTCCAGATCCCGATCGACGGTGCGCTCGACCACGGTATGATCGAGGATGGCCGTGTACGTTTCGGGCGGCACGGTGTTCACCGTATTCGGCCCAATCAGGGTATCGACGTAGATCACGTCAGGATACTTGGGATTCTTGGTGCTGGTGCTGGCCCAGAGGACGCGTTGTGGCCGGGCGCCCTGAGCCGCCAGGGCTTTGAAACGTTCACCCCCAAAGAGCAATTGAGATTGCTCATAGGCTAACTTGGAATTCGCCACGGCCGCTTTGCCCTGCAGCGCCGCCGCCCGGGCCGAGTCGGCATTTTCAGCCTTGACGACCTGTTCCAGTTTGGCGTCGACCAACGTGTCCACCCGGCTGACGAAGAACGAGGCGACAGAAGCAATCCGATCGAGTGGCTCACCCAGCTGCGCGCGCGTTTCCAGGGCGCGCACGTAAGCCTCAGCGACGGCCAGATAATGCTCCAGCGAGAACATCAGCGTGACGTTGACGTTGATCCCGTCGGTCAGCGCTTGTTGAATAGCCGGCAGGCCCTCCAACGTCGCGGGGATTTTAATCATCACATTGGGCCGTTTGAGGGTCTGCCACAAGCGCCGCGCATCGGCCAGTGTCCCCGCCGTGTCATGCGCCAGCTTCGGAGACACTTCAATGCTCACATAGCCGTCCTGGCCCTGCGTCCGTTCGTACACGGGGCGGAACAGATCGGCCGCCATTCCCACATCTTCGATGGTGAGCGCATCGTAGAGCTGTTCCACCGTCGCACCCTGCGCCACCAGCGCTTTCAGCGCCTCGTCGTAGTCGCCACTCCCGCCGATCGCCTTCTCAAAGATCGTCGGGTTCGACGTCATGCCCAGCAGACCGTCGTCGATCATCGCCTGCAACCCGCCGCCGGTCAACATCTTGCGTTGAATATTATCCAGCCAGATGCTTTGTCCCAGTGCTGCCAACTTCTGAATGTTATTCATGGTTCGTATTGCCCTCATAATGGATTCTTCCCCGCATAAACACGCGTCTTCACGAATCATTGATTTGTGTCGATTCGTGTTACTGTGGGGATTAGTTTTCCTGCTCGATCTTCAGGACTTTGTTCAAGCGCCGTTGATAACGCTCGCCCAGATTGAACTGGGCGGCGGCAAAGGCCAGCACGATTTCGCGGGCCGGTTCCACGCCGATGATGCGCGCGCCCAAGCACAATACATTCATATCGTCGTGCTCCACGCCTTGATGCGCCGAATACGTATCATGACACACGCCGGCCCTGATCCCCTTCAGCTTATTCGCCGCAACGCATGCCCCGATCCCACTGCCACAAATAACGATACCACGTTCAGCCTTCCCCGTCTGCACTGCACGCCCGACCAGCAGTGAATAGTCGGGATAGTCATCCCCGGCGATATACTCGTGCGCGCCCAGATCGATCGGTTCGTGGCCCGCCTGCTTCAACAGCTCAACGATGTCAGCCTTCAAAGGGAATCCGCCGTGATCGGCAGCAATGGCTATCTTCATAGATACTTTAACTCCTTCGCCTGACGTTCCAACTCTTCCCGAAACTCTGGATGCGCGATATCGATCAACGCGCGGGCGCGCTGGCGAATGGTCTTGCCGTACAACTCCGCCACACCGTATTCGGTCACGACGAAGCGGACGTGATTACGGGTTGTGACGACACCCGCACCGTGCTTCAAGAGCAGCACGATCTTGCTAGTGTTCTGACCCTTGATCAGCGTCGAGGCTGGCAGCGCGATAATGGGGATGCCACCCTCACTGCGCGACGCCCCATAGATGAAGTCCACCTGCCCACCCACGCCGCTGTAGAGCCGCGGGCCGATCGAGTCCGCGCAGACCTGCCCGGTCAGATCGACTTCGATGGCCGAGTTGATGGCGACCATGCGATTGTTTTGGGCGATCACGAAAGGATCGTTCACATATTCCGTCGGGTGCAGTTCGATGATGGGGTTATCGTCAACAAAACTATACAGGCGCTGCGTGCCCAGCATGAAGCCCGCCACGATCTTGCCTTGATGGATCGATTTGCGCTCGCCGTTGATGACGCCGCGCTCCACCAGATCGATCATGCCGTCCGCAAACAATTCGGTGTGCACGCCCAGATCGCGATGATTGGTCAATTCCTTCAGCACGGCGTCGGGGATCGCGCCAATGCCGGTCTGCAACGTTGCCCCGTCGGGGATCAGCGCAGCGATGTGCCGGGCGATCGTCACGGCGATCTCGGACGTGCTGCCCATGTGCACTTCCGGCAATTTGTAATCGACCGGAATAATGTGCGTCAGTTTGGAGACGTGGATGAACGAATCGCCCAACGTGCGCGGCATCTGCTGATTCACTTCGGCGATGACGATCTTCGCCGCCTGCGCGGCCGCCTTGGTCACGCCCACTTCCACGCCAAACGAGCAGTAACCGTGATCGTCGGGCGGGCTGACCTGAATCAACGCCACATCCACCGGCAACACCGTCTTGAACGATTTGGGAATCTCCGACAAGAACATCGGCGTGAAGTCGGCCCGCCCGGCGTTGACGGCAGAACGCACATCGTCACTGATGAACAACGTATTCACCCGCAGATGCTCTTCCATCCCAGGCTTCACGTAGTCGGCCGCGCCGATCGTCAGCACTTGCACAATCTCGACATCATGCAGGTTGGGCGCGTACTCCACCAGCGCCTTCATCACCGTCTGCGGCACCGAACAGTTGCCGGTCAGAAAACAGCGTTGTCCCGGTTTGATCGAGCGCACGGCTTCTTCCGGCGTAATGGTGCGTTCTTGGAAAATAGAAGACCAGCCGGCCATCACTTCACCTCGCTTACGCGCAGCGCCGGATTAATAATTTCACCGTGGCGGGTGTTGACGCCGCGCGCCAATGCCCGATCGGCCTCGAGCGCGGCGTCGATGCCCAACCGGGTGACAGATTGAATGTAAGGCCAGGCCGCATTGTTGAAGGCATGCGTCGTCGTGCGCGCCACAACGGAGGGCATGTTGGGGACGCAGAAGTGAATGATCCCCTCCTGGACAAACGTGGGCGACACGTGACTCGTGGGCCGGCTGGTTTCCACGCAGCCACCCTGATCGATCGACATATCGATGATGACGCTGCGCGGCTTCATGGACTGCACCATCTCGCGCGTGACCACAATCGGTGCCCGTTGGCCGGGTAGCAGCACGGCGCCAATCAACACGTCGGCGAACTTCACCACCTTGCGCACGTTGAACTCATGTGACACCATCGTGATGGCGCGTCCGTCGAGTTGGGACTCCACCTGTTGCAGTCGCGCCAAATCGCGATCGAGCAAATAGACCGTCGCGCCGACGCCGGTAAAGGCGCGCGCCGCGCAAGTACCCAATGTTCCCGCCCCGATAATCACGACTTCGGCCGGCGGCACACCCGGCACACCACTGAGCAGAATTCCCTTGCCGCCCTTGTCATTTTGTAGCAAATTTCCAGCCACTTGCACCAGCATGCGGCCAGCCGCTTGTGAAAGCGGCGTCAACACCGGCAAGGCGCCATCCTCGTGCTGGATCATCTCGTAACCGATCGCGGTGATGCGCTTCTCCAGCAGCGCCTCGACGCGTGAACGGCGTGCCGCCGCCAAATGCAGCAGCCCCATCAAGGTCTGCCCTTCGCGCAACCATTCGCATTCTTCGGCGGTGGGCCGCGCCACCTTCAAGACCAGCTCGGCCCGGCCAAAGGCTTCCTGCGGTTGATACACGATGCGCGCCCCGGCCTGTTCGTAATCCCGATCGCTGAAGCCGGCCCCCAGGCCAGCGCCGCGTTCCACATACACCGCGTGTCCCTCGGCCGCAAGCAACTGCACTCCAATCGGCGTCAGGCCCACCCGATATTCGCTCTCCCGTCGTTCGCGGGGAATACCAATGTCCATGTTTCTCTTTTCCTCTCGTGGTGTGGTCTTAATCAGATAGATGAAGAGCTGGAGCAATAGCAGAAAGGAGAGACCACGCGTCTCTCCGGCCCTCACTTACTCCAGCTCACGTTCAATCACTTCGCACGCACCAGCAGCACCGGGCAGCGCGCCGCGTGCAAAACCCGATCAGCCACGCTGCCATACGCCCAGCGCGCCAGGCCCGATCGGCCATGGGTCGACATCGCAATAAGTTCGATCTTCATATCGTTGGCAAAGGAGATGATCTCTTCGGCGGGCCGGCCAAAACGCACTTCGCTGGACACCGTCACGCTCTCACGCGCCAATTGATGCTCGATCCCGCGCAAGTAATCACGCAAGTCGGTCTCAATGCGGCGGCGCTCGGCCTCTTCGTCCACCACCCGCGACGGCAGCATCGACATCGGATAAGCCATGGCCGAAGCGGCGGCATAATCCACCACCTGCGCCACAGACAACAGATACACCTGCACGTCTTTCAGCCCTTCCAACACGGCTCGCACGTGCGGCAAAACCTGCTCGGCCAATAATGATCCATCCAATGTCACGAGAATACGGCGGTACATGGCGTGCCTCCTAGTCTGTCTCGTTTCAGCCGGTCCCGACTAGCTTATCATCCGCTTTCAACCTCAGGCAGTGTAGAACATCTCCATCTCTCAGGCAAAATGTCACGCTCTCGCCTGGGTTGTCGTAAAACCGCTGGGGCGATGTCCCCTTCAAGTTCGCTGGATCATCTGTCATTCGCAGCTGCTGACCACCCGCTACTCTGTACTCAAGCCCAAGTATATATCAAAAACGCGCCGCACGGCGCCCGCTTGCACCTTGCTGATCCCCAGCTGCGTCCCATGATCGCGGTCCACTCTGCTATAAGCGAGCAGGGAGACATAGCCACAATCACCGCTGCGACCACCCGCTGCCGCTCGACCTGCAATTGAGCTTCAAACGCATCATACCGGCCTCACAATTGTTGAGGCAATTGCTCGGCATCGATTTCTT
>JAUQXC010000485.1 GCA_030834825.1 Thermoflexales bacterium | reverse complement strand
TATTTCCCATGGCCAAATCCAGATCGCCGTCACCATCAACATCACCCCAAGCGACACTGGTTATTTGTCTACTCTCGTTTGATGACCAAACTGCGCCAGTGGTAAGTGTACTTCCGTCGTTACGGTATAGGTGTGTGGGCTGTCCCCAGTTCCCCACTACCAAATCCAAATCACCATCGCCGTCAACGTCACCCCAGGCAACACTCTGGCTACCTTCGCCTTCAGCCGATGACCAAATCGCACTGGCACTAAGCTCGCCACCATCATTGCGGTATATGCGGGCCGGCTGGCTATTGTTTCCCACAGCCAGGTCCAAGTCACCGTCACTATCATAGTCACCCCAGGCTACGCTCTTAGAAATATCGGTTTCGGCCGATGACCAAACTGCGCTGCTAGTTAATATACCATTGTCGTTACGATACAAGCGGTTGGGTTGGCCGACGTAGCAGTTGCAGCTGAAGTCCCATTCCCCATTTCCTACAGCTAAATCTAGGTCGCCGTCACCATCAACATCACCCCACGCTACGCTATTAGTTTTATCGCTCTCTATTGATGACCAGAGTAGCGTAAATTCACCATCATCATTACGATACAAACAGTTGGGCCGCCCACCGGATAGGACGCCATTTCCAACAGCTAAGTCAAGATCGCCATCCTTGTCTACGTCACCCCAAGATAAACTCGTTGTGTTGTCGGTTATCGGTGCGGTCCATGCCAATGTTAGCCAGCCACTGTCGTTATGATATAACCGAATGGGTTGACCATAATTTCCGACTGCCAGATCGATACGGCTATCGTGATCAAAGTCTCCCCAAGCTACACTCCGAGTATTGTCTGTTATTGGCGAAGTCCACGCCAGTCTTAAGAGTCCACCCTCATTGCGGTACAGTTGGTTAGGATCACCATCGTTACCCACCGCCAGATCTAGGTCACCATCACCGTCAATGTCACCCCAAGCGATACTTTGAGTGAGATTTCTTTCAGAAGACGACCATCCAGCGCTGCCGGTAAGCGCACTACCGTCGTTACGGTACACCCGTGTCGGTTGGCCCCAGTTGGCCACCGCCAAATCTAAGCTACCGTTACCATCATAGTCTCCCCAGGCTATACCATATGTGCGATCCGATTCATTGGACGACCAAGCAGCATTAGCGATAAACGTTCCATTGTCGTTGCGATATAGGCGAATTGATTTGCAGTTAGGATCCATGTTGCAAAAGTTGCCAACGGCTAAATCCAAATCACCATCGCCGTCATAATCTCCCCAAGCCACGTTCTCCGTATCATCGGCTTCGGCCGATGACCAAATCGCATTAACGTTCAAGGTGCGGTTGTCATTCCGGTATAGGAAGTCGGGTTGCCCATAATTCCCTACAGCCAACTCTAAATCACCATCCGCATCAACGTCGCCCCAAGCGACACTCGTCGTGTTTGCAATTTCGACTGATGACCAAACTGCATTGGCGGTGAACACTCCGCTGTCATTGCGGTATAAGCGATTGGATTGACCATCGTTGCCTACAGCCAGATCCAAGTCACCATCGCCATCAACGTCGCCCCAGGCGATACTGGTGGTGACGTCGCTTTCGGTGGATGACCAGACAGCATTGGTGGTGAGTAGTCCCCCGTCATTGCGATATAGACGATTAGGCTGGCCATAGTTTCCTGCGGCTAAATCCAAATCCCCGTCGCCGTCAATATCGCCCCAAGCCACGCTCCAAGTACTTTCCGTTATTAATGCCGTCCACACTAAAGTTAGTGTGCTGTCATCATTGCGATACAGTCGATTGGGCTGCCCAAGGAAGCATCCACAACCATAATCCCATGCTCCATTTCCCACCGCTAGATCCAAATCACCATCGCCATCCACATCACCCCAAGCTAAGCTCTTAGTATTATCTGTTATTGGTGCTTCCCAGGCAAAGATTAGTGTTCCGCCATCGTTGCGGTATAAACGATTTGGCTGGCTATTTTTGCCTACCGCCAGATCCAAATCACCGTCTCCATCGTAGTCACCCCAGGCCACGCTGGTAGCATAATCACTTTCATTAGAAGACCAACCAAGGCACAGGGGTAGCGTACAGTAGGGAGCGGATGAGCTGGGTTGCTCAATAGGAGGAGCGAAAGCGGACGTTACTGTGTGTATATGAGTCAAACTGTATAACAGCGAAAAAAGCACAGTGCATACCGCAGCTAGTATCGCTAACAAACGTATAAATGCGATTCTATCGTGTGACACACGAGGAAGAGTGGCGCAAGAGGTAGAGACCAAGCAGAGCATACTAACCTCCGATGTTAGACACTACCAACGCGATTCATCTTGTCGCACAATTGGCGACACAATAGTAAGTTGGCAATAAGTTCGTCACCGCGATGACAGGTGTGCTCGAGCTGGAAAATGTTCTTGAGTTGGTCAATGCCGTAATCTTCCACTCATCATGCAATTGCTTGTAGATTTCAATGAGGCAATTCCATAACCAATTATGGCAGTGAGGCCGGCGAATATCAAGGGGCAAAAATTATTAGCGGATCTCTCAAAGCTAGATCATTTTCAGAAGTTCTGAAGAGGTTGCCTGCCTGGCTTTGTCGCAAACCCGGGAGTGGGACGAAGCGCTTCTTTGATTGCTGCCCCGTGCGGACTTTCAGCGCTAAAAGCAATGCCACCCGGCTTCTTCTAAGTGACACGGATCGATACTTTCTCTCAGATTAACTCGCTTTGCTTGCTCTCTGTATCGCAATACGCTCCTCGCCAAAGGCTGAATCTATGACATTTATTTTGCTCAGAATGAGAGTGACCAGTTGTTGGGCTTTGACCAGTGGTATGAGGTATTCACCGGAGACTTCAGCCAAGTCATTGAATACAAAATGATCCTCGTGAATTGCTTCGATCTGCCGGGGAGTCTTATACCGACCAGATGTACTGCTTGACTAAAACACGACAGGCTCGATGACGGGCCGCTCGACAATTGGGGATGCCGAGTTAACTGGCAATCGCACTGCCGGGTCGCCTATAACGACGTAATTCCGCGCATCTGTGGTTGCTTTTGCCAGATTTGACCAATCAAATGACCTCGTGTAATTATCTTTTACTACTTCTTTCAAGGTTACTTCAGATAGTTGTGAAGAAAGTAAAGTGTAGCGCTGGTTAAAAGGTTGGACTGCTGAACCTATGGTATGCCCCATCATCAATCGTACCAGAGTGTCGGCAAAATGCCTTGACTCTCGTCCGCGTCCTCCCGGCATTGAAAAGGAGTAGCTCCAATTGCGCTCCACGTGGCCGATCACGGCAAGCGCGCCACCATTGGGGTGTCCTAGCAGTCGCTGCGGTAGACGGGACAGAAATGCATGAGGTGCAATTGGCTTGGGCGACTCGCGTGCATCAAGAGCAAAATCATCCATTTCCGGCTCACCAGCCGTAGGGCCTCCAAAGAAGAAGGCAATCAACCCCAGCAAGCGAGCATCCTGAATTATATCATCGGCGGAAAAACAATGCTCGGTGGACAAAGCTTCTCTCCATTTACTCGGGCCTGGCCAATCTTGACAAACCAATGCCCCAGTGTGTGTAAGTTGATACGGGTCATCCTTGGGAAACTCCATGACATGACTCGCAGTAAACAGAAGTGTCGGAGCGTCTTTATCGCCTAACAGATCAGCTAATTGTGCTTTTGTAGCCGCTTGTCCCACCATTGCTTCAATGTTCCAGTTAGGCCAGCTTTGCACCAATTGCTGATGAACTGGAGTAACAAGCCATTTTTCTGACAATGCCGCAGCCTGCGAATCCGGATTTACAGGGCAAAAAAGGACCGCGCGAGGCGGTAAGGATAGGCCGCTACGTTCGACAGTCACTACACTGCGTGCGTAACGAGCATATGACTCGAGATCATCAAAATAGACGCGACCGACGCCATACAGAACATCCAGCCCATATTGAAATTCGAAGGGAATAGCTTGGGGCGACCCAACAATCAATAAATAGTAAGGCATTCGATCTGGCGAGGCCAAATTAGCGCCAGCACCGTGGCGTTCCAAGAATCTAGGTGCCGTCTCCCGGGGACGGTAACCATTTGCTCCCACAAACTCTTTGTAGTATTCTGAATGTTTCTGAGTTGCCTGCTCACGTCGGAAGTCGAGCAATTCCTTGAGCGCTTCACGAATCTGCGGATCTGCATCATGTGCAAAGATGACACCCCAGCCCAAATCCGCTATGTTGATACGTAGCTCAGCTTGCCGGGCGAGTTCACGTTCGGCTTTTGTGTGAGCTTCGCGACAGGCCACCATAAAATCCTTCTCCACCTGCGTCAGAACTGGAGCATTCTCAGAGACCCATCGTTCGGCCTCAGTAAACTCGATACCATGCAACAATAAGTCGGACGGGCGGCCTCGTTGATTCCACTCAACCATGCGGAGTTGAAGAGGATTGCGCTGTGCCTCGTTGCTTCGTAGAATCGGCTCAATGAGCCGATCGTGTGCCAGTTCATACCAACGCTGCCCGCCGCGCATTTCGGCATTTACCAGATGCTGGCTACGCAGGAATTCGACCACATCATTCGGCAAGCCAGCAGTCTCAGACTTGCCCTGCATCACTAATCCGCGTGTCCCCATCGGGGTGATTAAGTGGTTGCTGAACCAGACTCGCAGTTGGCGTTCCTGCGCACCAACTTCCGCGGTTGCCCGCTGAATGACATTCTGATAGAAATTGGTTAGCGCATGATCAATGTTACCATAACGCTCGATCTCATCAATCCGGATACGACACTCAGATGAATCAGGCAATGCATCCCACAATTGCTGGCAAACGACCTGGAGCTGTACGGGTTCAACGTAGGGGCCAGGAATGGAATCGAACTCGACTTGATCATCAGAGCCACGACGGCGCATTTTAATTTGGCTAAGGTCTTGGCTCAGGTGTGCAGCAGCATCTTTTTCAAATTGACATCCAGCCGCTTTGGCAGGCTTTTCTATAGATTCTTGTGCAAGTTCTGTGCTTAACAACTCCATGCGAAACCGCGCCAATAGTTGATTGGGGAGCTGTACAAGGTATGGATCGAGCTCGGCAACGTTGTCTTCGCGCAGGGCAAAAATGATTTTGAGATCTGGATGATTATCGAGCGCTTCTCGTGCTTGAACGAAGAAATCATCGACATCCTTCCAGCGATCACGATGCGTCGTGAATAATTCTTCAAATTGATCGAGTATCATCAAAATGGAACGCCGCTTGTTTTCCGTTTGTTGTACCTGGCCTGACTGTTCAAGGTATTCCGTCAGGGTCAGGTTAACGATGGATTGTGGCTCTGTGGTACCAGTCAGATCCAGCAAGGCGCTAGAGACAAAAACATTCCTGACAGCATCAGCGATAATCCCTGGAGGCAATTCCGTGCCCACACGAGCAACGGGTAAGACGATGATCCCTTTTTCAGTCAGTTCTGGAATGGTTTTGGCGTTTAGAAGAGAAGTCTTTCCCGCGCCCGATCGCGCATAGAACAGAACTACCCGCTCCGCCAGGATCAGCCACAGCAGTTCACGAGCTTCGCGGTCGCGCCCGAAAAAATTCTTTTCACCCAGCTTGTAGGGTCGTGGCCCGATATAGGGATTGTTCTTCATTTCTGCCTCACTTCCCACCGCTCGCGCAGTTCCGCCACAAACTGTGCCGGACTTCCCCAAAAGACATTAATCGCCGATTGGCTAAAATACCTGCTCATGAAATCACGAGCTGAAGGCTCACCTGCCGGACTCACCTTTTCCAGCTGGACGGCCACGTGATTGTAACCGCTGGTAAAATCCATCATGGTGAGCAATCCGCGCATCAGTACACGAAACTCCCAGTCATCGAGACTAAAGCCCACAAGTAACAAAACGCGCGGCGATAACCCGCCTCGGATATAATACGGAATGCGATTCTTCTGTAGCAGGATGTTGGTCAGATAGTCGAGATAATGATCCTCACTAACGACTAGCGAACGTTGCTCTTCATCACTACCAAACAAATGATAGACCAATGGCTCTTGGGGAGTGGGATCCTGGTATTCCATGCCGATCTGCGGTAGGTTATCAAGACCCTCATACCAGTGACAAAATTCCCGCCCAGGCTTACGTCCTGCAGCTTTAAGTGCCTCGAACATGAAACTGTCACATGTTGTCGTCAGATAGAGAGGCAGATTAAGATTAGCTAGCACGCGATGTACTTCGTTTGGATCGTCGGCCGTCAAACGCTTCCAGACGGAATCTTTCAGCAATTCGGTCAATGTCTTAGGCTTCTGTGATGGTCGCAGATCTTCTGGAAGGCGAGATATGCACATATTGAGGAGGGTGTTCAATAGCTTGGCACGAGCCGCATTTGGGCCTCCGTGGGTACTGATGTAGCGTGCTACGTGGGCGAGGTCTTCTTTGTTACTGAACGGGAAGTCGACTTCGCGAGACCATTGCTTTGCAATTTCCTGCGGTGTTGGCAACCACCGGCCATGCACATGAGGTCCAATTATGGGAGTACAGACGCCTTCAGCAATTCGATCGAGAAGTGTATTCCAAAAGACTTCGAGTGCTTGGGAAGGAACGCCCCGAGCATTGGCTTCACTTCCCCACAGTTCACCAGATGTAAGTCGCATGAACAAGACTGGCGCAATCGCATCAAAGCGGTCGACAACGCGTAAGGTGCTGCGGGCCTCGTTGATCGCCAGATCCACTTGACCATGCTCGAGCAATCGTTCATAAAAGACCTTGCTAAATTTGCGCGCTGTTTCAATAGTCACGCTACCTTGCATCGCAATCACCGCGGGTACTCCTATCGAAACCACCTTAGGACTAAGCCCACGGAATGCATCTGCACTGGAACGAGTCGCGCTTTGGCAGGCGGCCCAAAATACCAGTCGAGGACGAATACCTTGTCGAGACAGCATGCTTACAAATTCATCGTCGGGCACTCGCTGGACATGACCATTTGTATTCTGCATTAGAAGTTTCGCCTGACCACTCTTAGGATTGAATTCACCATGCCCCAGGAAATGCAGAATGTGATAGCCCTCGCGCAATTTGTTTTCCAGCCGTTCTAGCGTTGCTGGAGCATCTAAAAAATCCACGCATAATTTAGTGACTCCAACTACTGCCAGTGCCTGCTCCAACGATTGGCGCTCAATCTCAACATTGACTGGTGGCAGGTTACAAGCTACTTCCAGATCATCCGGATTGGAGATGACAACCAACAGACGGATAGGTCGCTCCTCGATAGGCCCTCCCCAGGGTAACGCAACTGGCAAATATCGTGAAAAGGGAGTGTCAGCTTGCGCAGAAAGCAGGTCCACGTTCTCTTGCAATACTTCCCAAGGCAGCGTATGTAGCTCGCCGGCGGCAGGATCAATTCGTAGTCTGATGCGGCATCGCGGGGCGCGCTCACGTGAGCGCGCCCATGCCTCACGCAACTTCGGATCAGCCAACAACATTTCCATAAGCTGTCGTCCGTCGCGGGCAAGATCACCACTGGCGCTCCAGGAGAGTATGTCAGCAGCTAATGTGCCGGGCGCAAATTCCTGTTGTCCCGCCAATGTGATTTCAACTGGAAAGCCAGAATCGTTCTTGGCAAAGATACGAATCTGCAGGTCAACGAATTGCCCGTCTGTCATAGGAACTCCCGGATTGGTTGATCACCTTGTTAAATAGAACCTGTTCGATGGTGTACGTGTGCGCGGCGATGTTCTCACTGTTTCTTTACGATGGTTTCCAGTGTTCCCAGACTAACTGTCTTGCCACGCACTGTTTCAATTACCGACCCCCACAGGAATAGCGTAATATATTCCTGCGCGTCGGTCCCAAAGGTATCCGACTTCACGTACAAGGTGACCCAGCCAACCCACAGTGCAAACACATAGACAATCGCGGCTGCAAACACCTTACCAGCAGACAGGAGTATTTTCCGTTTGCGCTCTAGCCTAAATTGATCCGATACCGCTCTGGCAACGGGTTCCTGTCGCACATCGAACGATATGCCCGGCACAAATGGCACAGTGACACCCGCATTGGTCAGAATTATCCGCATAGCCTGATATGCTGTGGCGCTATCCAACTCTTTCGCCACAAGTTCTTTCTTGTCTTCACTCACCTCAGCAAACTTGGCAACCAAGTCCGCAAGTTGGCTAACCTTTGTCGTGAGATTCTGCAATGCGCTTTCTGCATCGTGTAGTGTAGCCCATTTACCTTCAGTCACCTGGTCGCCAATGTCAGTTAAGCTTGATTGCAAGCCTTCTCGCACAGTTCTACCGGGAGTGAGGTTGCTGAGCCGTGTAGATAACGGCGGCATTTTCTGCGTTAAAAATTGATCAGCGGCCGTTCGTGCCTCCGTTACGATTTTCAGGGCCGCATCATAGTTCTTTTGAATATCCGCAGGGGCGACGCCCGCATTTAAATCGGTCCAGGCCTGTGCCAGTAGCTCCATCGCGTGATCGCGATCGACGGTTTGTACCTTTCCGCCCGACTGGATATCCTTCGCCAGGTTCTGAATAGGCGTGATCAAATCACGCTGCGCTTTACCAGTGCCAGTCCACCAACCCAGAATGGCCGCCACCGCGATGCCACCGATCAGCGCCAGAAATGGCAGATAGGGCGGATCTTTGACCTTTACTGTCAGAGGGACTTGGACTGGGGCGGGTTGATTCTTGACGCGCACATATAATGTGCCGTTATATTCACCGGCTGGCAAGTTGTTAGAAGACACAGTGAGCGTGATCGGAGCAGTCCCGCGCTCAGGCAAGGTCAAGGGGAAAGTCGCGTCAACCTGAACGGTATTGCCAAGCAGAGATTGGCCCTTGGTGCCGCGCAGAGTCAGCACACGAGCATCCTCTACCACAGCTTCATTGTTAGCACCTTGTACAACAAAGATCGACTGCTGCGCCGTGAATGGCGGCTGCACAAACAACGTCAGACTTTTTGAAGCAACGTCCGCGTCAACCGCTGGCACCGCCTCAGCCTTTAGGTCCAGGTTGATTGATAACGGTGCAGTAATAGGTAGTCCGTCATAATGGATATCTAATGTGCCAGTATAATGACCAGGCTTGGAAATGCCGCCGATAGTCACGTCGAAAGACGCCTGATCGCTGATTTCGTCGCGTGTCAGTGGTTCTACAGTGATGTTGGAACTCAAGACGACATTTCCTGTGGAAGTATCGCGCAGATCATGCCGCACAATCGAGACATTACGCACAGGATCGCCCTCCACCTGCAACACAAAAGTGCGCTTCATTGGCTCTGTAACCAAGCCTTGGAATGTAAGTGTGGTTTCGCTTGGCTCGACTCGCCCTTGAGCCGCGGCGCTAGCCGTCGACAACAAAACAGCGACAAGTGCACAACCTAGTAAAATTGTTGCTATTCGACGGATCTGCGAATTTGTGACCATTGGACACTCTCCTGTCAGGCCGCCGTCAGCCGTTGAGGCTGCAGACGCACAAATGGATCACCAAAGACGATGTATGCACGGGCATCATTATGTGCCAGCCACAATCCGACCACTTCTTCGGGGTTCGCTAGATCACCAAGATTGTATTGGTGGAGTTTTCCCTTTAGTTCTGTATCAGTCACTTCCCGGGCCAGTTCACAATAGCGGTGGTTGAAATACTCAAAGGCGTGACCAATTGGCTTGCCTGACATCACGGCGCGCAGAGTACTTGTAAAGGTTGTGATGTCGCCACCTACGCCGGGCCATGCAAATGAATAGTCCCACGCTCGATCAACGTGGCCTACGAACGCCAACGCACCTTGCGACAATAGTTTTTGCGGAAGCCGTGCCATAAAGGGTTGTTCGGCCAATTCCTGTGGCACGTGAGTCTTGAAGTGCGCAAAGTCACTTAGTTTGGGAGTCCCAGCGCTATAACAAGCAAAAGCAAATACGATTAGGCCACTCAAGTCGACATCGTTGGGA
>JAUQXC010000484.1 GCA_030834825.1 Thermoflexales bacterium | reverse complement strand
AAAATTTTCTTGGTTGCACTTAGCGCCTCAACAATTTGATTCTGCAGGGTTGTTTCCCGCGAGACTTCCGAAGTCTTGAAGACTTCGGAAGTCTGCAACCTCGCAGAATTAGGCGGGCGAACTACTAGGCATGAATTTGATCCCACTTCTCGTCATTCCCAAAATTCCGGAGTGGAGGCTTCAGCCGGAGTTGTGGCAATGAATCAGCCCGGCTAAAGCCTCCATTCCAGTCGAAGATCTGGTCGCTTGCCAAAGTCCAATTACCAAGTCATCACGCATGCGCGGGCCGCGCTGCGGGGAAACGCGCCACGATCACGGTGCCCTGCCCCACGCGGCTACGAATGCGCAATGTGCCCCCGTGCCGTTCGACGATGGTGCGCACCAACGCCAGGCCCAGCCCGCTGCCTTCAGTGGCTTGCGTCGTCCGGCCGCGAAAAAGTTCTTCGCCCAAATGTGGCAGATCTTCAGGATGGATGCCCGGCCCGGTGTCGGCCACTTCCACGGCGACGAACGGACCATCTTCAAAGGTGCGAATTTCGATCGAGTCACCGGGCCGGCCAAATTTGAGCGAATTGTCGATGAGGTTGTGCAGCGCCAAAAAGATTAGATCGTGATCGCCGGAGACTGGCGAGAGCGGCCAGGGCACTTGCGGCAGGGTCAATCCCATATGGCGCGTGATCGCTTCGGGCCGCTGCCTGGCCATCTCGACCAACTCGGTCAACAGGGCTGCCAGATCGACGGTTTCCTGTTCGATGGGGCGCGTTTCCAGATCGGCCAGCTTGCGGAGATCGGTGCTGAGCCCGGCCAGGCGATTCACCTCGAGGCGCATCTCACCGACGATCGGGCTTTCACGCTCCTGGGGCAGGTTGATGAGTGCGGCGCGAATGGCGGTGAGCCGATTTTTGAGTTCGTGATCGAGGCGACGGATGAAGCGGCGGTGCAGCTCGACTTGTTCTTCGCCGACGCGGATCATGCTGTGTTCGCCGCGCTGCCAGGCCGCGCGCCAGAGAAACCAGGCGGCAATCCACAATCCAGTGATCAACAGGCCCAACAGCAGGAGCAGCGAACCTACATCGGCGCGCCCAAACACGATCGGATTGGGCCACAATCCCAGCTGCAAAACCAGCGCACCACTCAACCCCAGCCCCAACGGAATGATTGCCAGCCACGCCCGTCTCATGAAACGGCCTCGACCCTTCCAACAAAGGAGTAGCCCTGGCCGATGAGGGTCTCCAGGAAATGGGGTGCGCCGGAATCATCATTCAACGCGCGGCGCAGCTCGGCGATGCGGACATCCACTGCGCGCGTGGCCGCCGGGTAATCCCAACCCCACACGGCATCCAGCAACCGTTCGCGGCTCAGCACTTCATTGGGATGCAGCATGAGGTATTCCAGCACGGACAGCGCTTTGGCCGTGAGCACGACCTCTTTGCCGTGCAGCGTGACGTGACGAGTCAGCCGATCGAGTTCCAACGCGCCCGATCGCAAGCGGCGGCACGCGGCCAGCGGTTTGCCCGGCTGGCTGCGACGCAGCACAGCGCGAATACGGGCCAGCAATTCGTAAGGCTCGAACGGTTTGTTGAGGTAATCGTCGGCGCCCTCGTCCAGCGCCCCGGCGCGCTCGCTGGGTTCGCCCACTTGCGTGAGCAGGATCACAGGCGTCCAGTTGCCGTTCTTGCGCAAACGGCGCAGCACTTCGCGCCCGTCGAGCTTGGGCATCAACACGTCGAGCACGATCAGATCGGGCGGAGTCTGAGCCACAGCTTGCAGCGCTGCTTCGCCGTCGGCGGCGACCATGACGTGATAGCCGGATCGCTCCAGATAGGGCGCCAGGTTGGAAGTAATGATCGGTTGATCATCGACCAGGAGGATGTGACCCGGAGCTTGCTCATCGTCCATGGTGCGCGTCCTTAACGACAGGAATACCACGAGGTCAAACTTGTCGATTGCGCGGGAATATACAGTAACGCCGGGGTTTCGTCAAGATGAGGTGTGAAATGTCGGGCGTGTGAGATAATGCGGACGGCTCTATTTCATAGTGGAGGCATCATGAATCAGCAATTACGTATTACTCCAGAGACAATCACCAACATTTCACTGATCTTGGGTTTCCTGACTGGTTCCCTATTAGCGAGTCGCGCGGATGACCTGCTCAGGACTTTGGAGCGAGGGACAGGCTATGCTGAAACTACTATGAGTCTTGTTATCAGCGGGATTACGTTTGTCCTCAGTGTATTTCTGTGGAGAAAGCGAGGGAAATGGAACAAAACGTTGGCCCGGGAGAGCGGCCTAGCATTCGTTGCGAGTACCTTGTTCTGGGGTGCAATATGGTTGGCCATGTATAGCTTACTGAACTTGCTGACGTTTCGCCCTGATCCTGGGCTTAGCATTCAGGGGATGCTCAGGCAGTGATAGTTTAGAGACTGATGCCGATCAGTTGTGAGAAATGCAGAAGGCTTCACGCGCTAACGCGTGGAGCCGTTCGCTTTTCAGTTCGTTTAATCCGCGCTACGCGGTGATCTTGATTCCGACGAAGGGCTTTCAACGGACGCCTGCGGCGACACGGACAATCGATCTCGGCCCGCTCCGTGGCCGGCGATCCACTACAACCCCTCAAGCCCGGTACACGTCACGCTCTCGGGTGACAAGACTTCAAAGGACTCTGTTTGAGCATTCGCTCTCCAGGCATGGTGGATGACGACCGGAGGCTCGTGAATGTCCTCGAACCACCCAATCGCCACTATCGCAGGATCAAAAAAAGTAGAGCTGGTCTCGGCTTCCAGCGAGGCAGTCTCAGGTTCCGGAGTGGCGGCTTCCTTAACCCTGCATGTGCCGGTGATCAGTTTTTCTTTTTCTTGCAGTGCGGGCAAGAGAAGAACGGCGCGGATCTCGTGGTAGGGATAGCCGCGCTCATCATGACAGACATTGCGCTCCAGCCACAGCATCGCGCCACTTTCCCTGACCACTTCGCTCACCAGGTAGTAGGTGTCCGCCCCATCCATGGCTGAGCCGCCCGGACTTTCTAAACCAGCGGGTAAGGCGTCAAAGTGAAGACCGATGTAGTTCTGGGGTTCGTCCGGTACAGGCAAGGCGGTGTCGATAGAAAACGGCGGGCACAGCGCCTGCGC
>JAUQXC010000483.1 GCA_030834825.1 Thermoflexales bacterium | reverse complement strand
TGCAATGTGATAGATCACATCGCCACGCCGAAACGGCTGATCGGTAATGAGCCGTGCGCCGTAAGCGCTGCCCCCGCTAATGATCTTCAACATGGTTTTTGCTCCCGTGTAGAGTTGATGAAATTCTGCGTGAGAATACACCAACGCAGCGTTGTTGTCAAAGGGTTTCGGCAGCTTTCACTCAAGCTTCACGCAAACAGGTTGCACCGGTCGAATCAGCGAACGGGCGATTCGCTGATTCACTCTGATCCATCCCGTGCTGTCGATCATTTACTCGGTGACCTGTTCTTCGCTGAGTCTATGCTTCGCTGACTCGATATTTCCGCCAGTACCGCTGCATGCCCGTTGCCGACATCCATGACGGATTCGCGGCTTCGTACGGCGCGAACTCGTCTTCGGTCAGACCCTGTTGTTTCGAGCGATCCGCCGTCCACTCCGTGAAGCGATCGTTGATCACCTCTACCGCTGGATCGGACGGCAGCACTTCCTGCATAAACGCGTCCACTTCATCCAGCCCGCGTTGCAGCATTTCCCAGTGACGCTCCGCATCCTCGTAAATTCCGAAGTGGGTCGGCGCCACGCGCCGGCAACCGGTTGCTTGCAACTTATCGACACTGGCCCGCCATTTTTCCAGGTGGAATTCCGGTGGCGGCATGGGCACGCGCAGATGCGCCGGTCCCGGCAGGCGAACCCCGCCCACATCCCCCGTGAAGCAGGTCGCTTCAAACAGATAGGCAAAGTGATGTTCCGCATGCCCCGGCGTGTCGAGCGGGCAGAAACGTAGTCCGTCGAGCACGATCTCTTGCTGGTCTTGCGGCACGATCAGCCGATCTTCAGGCACCGCCAGGAACTCGCCCCACAGCGTATCCATCATGTCGCCGTAGATGCGCGTGGCACTATTGATTAGCTTCTCCGGATTCAATAGGTGCGGTGCGCCGTTGGGATGGACGTAGATGCGCGCCCCCTGCCCGTGATTGGCATGCCGGGCCAGCCAGCCCGCCGCCCCGGCATGATCGAGGTGAATGTGCGTCAGCAGCACATCGGTCACATCGGGCACGGTCAGATCGTGTGCAGCAAGTGCGGCCCGCAGCCCTTCGATGGTCGAACCCGGCCCACTCTCAATGATCACCGCGCCCTGGCTGTGCTTGATGAGATACGAAGCGATAACGTGTGGGATGCCGACGAAGTTCAAATCGAGGGTATGAATATCAGTCATGAGACTCCTAACGAGAAATGAGTAACGAGCAACACGTGAAGCGTGAAACGTATTGCGTCCTGCGTATTGCATGATTGATGTTCAGTGCAAGCCGACAATCCATGAACCGGATTCACCCAGAACAAGCAAGACCGCGTCTTCCGTGGGTGAAACCAGGAAAGTATGCTCACATGCATCAAGTGTAACATGCTGCGTTAGACTCAGTACAACCTCCAGACCAAGTATGATTCTATTTTTGCCAGTTGCAAAATCATAGACATGGATCGCAGCCGGGGTACATTGATCTTGTATCAGGCGCTGCCAGTAGTACAGGTGTTGCCCATCTATTGACCACTGTGGCGCTATAGCGCCTTGTCCCAAGTTTATAATCGCTGAATCAGTTAATGAAATTGCCTGCAGTTCGACTGTGCGTGTAACCATCCTGTTGACCGCAAACCTTGTACCTTCTGGCGACAACACCGCCATCTCCAGCGCTATGACGGGTTCGCCAATGATTTTATCAACGTCAATTAGTTCGTGTGTAGTGAGGTCAGCGACTATAAAATGTCCCGGCCCTTCGTAAGCACAGCTTAACAGTACTTTGTGTTCTGCCTCGAACCAGCCCAGTCCAACACAGTAGTTGCCCAATTCCAAATTACTTACTTTGAAGGATTCACTACCATCGACTCGTGCCAGCCACAATTCCATGGGCGGCAGACACGGCCCTTGAGGACACGGTGGCGGTGTATAGATTGGACTCATTCGTGAGTAAATCACCCAAGTCCCGCTAGGCGAGACGCTTGGGCTTCGTCGTGGAGATATCTCAGGTGGGTTCTCGAAATT
The DNA here is from genome assembly GCA_030834825.1 of Thermoflexales bacterium. Taxonomy (GTDB): domain Bacteria; phylum Chloroflexota; class Anaerolineae; order Fen-1058; family Fen-1058; genus Fen-1058. Next base: position 14,199 of record JAUQXC010000483.1, on the reverse strand, counting down.
GCTCAGGCGTTTCCACACTCGAGGATCGATTGTGACGATTTCTGACTTGAAGGTAGTGGTGACGCCAGTTGCCGCATTAAAACGATACCAGTTCGTCTTGCAGCCTGTCGAACATTTTTCCGATTGAGCATACACCAGTGTGCGCCCATCCGACTCCCAATCGAAATTGAAAACGGGCCTGTCGCTTACGAGGCGCGTTTGTACGCGCCCGGCCAAGGCAGTTGGTGTAACGATAGGTTGGATCGGCATTACGGTCGGCGTAGCTATAACATTGCTCTGTGAAGTATCAGCACAGCCCACCAACCACAGCGCAGCCATGCACACTATCCATCGTCTCATCATCTCTTCAACCCTCTCTCATGAGGTTAGGACGTCGATCTTTATCACGCATCACGTTTTACGCAGTACGCATTACTCATCCTTCATCCCTTAACAATCCCTGCTCGTAAATCCTTCGCACTGTATCCTCAATCTGCGGTTCCTGCACGCTGAGATCGAGGATACGATACTGGGCGCTCAAGCGCTGAATCAAATCCGAGGCGCTGATCGATCCGCGCACGAAGCGATAGGTCACCTGCCGCTCATCGCGACTGGCCACCCGCGCCCCGTCGATCTCGACATTCGCGTAATCTTCGGCAAGATCTACCACCAGTTCACGCTCGCCGCCGAAGCGTTGCACCAGTTCGCCGGGCGCACCGTCGAATAGCAACTTGCCGCGATCGATCATCATCACGCGCGCGCACAACTTTTCCACGTCACCTAGATCGTGTGTAGTGAGGATCACCGTCACACTCCGTTCGCGATTGATCGACTTGATAAACTGCCGAATACGTTCCTTCGCCACGACGTCCAGCCCGATCGTCGGCTCGTCCAGAAAGATGATCTGCGGATCGTGCAGCAGCGCACCGGCCAGATCGGCTCGCATGCGCTGGCCCAGTGACAGCGAACGCACCGGCGTGTGGAGAAATTCATCCAGCCCCAGCATCTCACGGAACTCGGCCAGATTCCTTTCGTAGCGATCCTCGGAGATACGATAAACGTGCTTCAGCAGATCGAGCGATTCAATCACGGGCAGATCCCACCACAAGTTGGTGCGCTGCCCGAATACCACGCCAATGCCTTTGACGTAGGGGACCCGATCTTTCCACGGTATATGCCCGCCGATGTTCACCTCGCCGCTGGTCGGCACCAGGATGCCCGTCAACATCTTGATCGTCGTGGACTTGCCCGCACCGTTGGGACCCAGATAACCGACGAGCTCACCCGCCTCAATGTTGAACGACACGCCATCCACCGCGCGTACCAAGCGGTACTGGGTCGTGAAGAGGTTTTTCACCGCGCCCCACGCGCCCCGCTGATGCTTCGAAACACGAAACTCTTTGCACAGATTAACCACGCGAATAAGCGGCATATCCGGTTTGCCTCCGACCTCACCATCATAGCACCGATGGTGTACAATGATGAATAATCAACTCATTAAAACTTGCACTGGCCAGATCATGCCCTCGCTCTCGCACTTACTCCACCCACCACCACCGCCCAAGACGCTGCTCTTTGGTGTGGCCATCTCCGATCATCAGGCCGAAGCTTACGACGATCGGTTTTCAGCCGACATCTGGGACATCTGGGAAAGAAGCTCCGGCATTGTCCCGCGTGGCCGGGGCACCGACTTCTGGAATCGTTGGGAGGAAGATGTGCTCAACGCGCATGAGCTGGGCTGCCGGGCGTTTCGGTTCTCGCTGGCCTGGGCGCGCATTGAGCCGAAACCCGGCGAATTCGACGCAGGCGCGTTGGAGCATTATCGGACCATCGTGCTGCGCTTGCATGAGCTGAACATGGAACCGATCGTGACGCTGTGCCATTTCGTGTGGCCGCAGCACATTGAAGAGCGCGGCGGCCTGCGATCGGAGCGCTTCGCGCAGTGGTTTGCCGCTTACACCGCCCAGGTGCGCACGGCCCTCGATCCGCATGTGCGTTACTGGCTCACCTTCAACGAGCCGAACATCGTGCTGCAGGGCTTCTATCGGCTGTGGTTCCAACCCGATTTCTCTTTTCCCCCCGGTCAGCCGCCGGATCTGGCTTTGCCCGATCAGATCGCTGTGACGATCGACGTCATCCGGCATTTGTTTGAAGCGCACCGGGCAGCCCGGCGCGTGCTGCGCCGCGAGGCAGGTGAACACAACCTGGTTTCGGCTAACGTTTTTCAATTGGGCCTACCCACCTTCCTGCAGCGCCTGATCGATCGCAACGTGACACGCCTCAAACAAGCCGAGGATTGGCGCGATCATTTCTGGCGGATCTCAGAACGGCCGACCTTGCTGCATCGCTTCGATCTGATCGTTGCACCCGTCTCCACTTACCGCGACGATCACACGGGCCACCTGGCGACCAGCGGTTATGATACGCTGCACTTTGATACCGGCCTGTCCGCTTTGGTCAAACAAGCCGAGCGCTTCCAGACCCTCAATGCGCTGGACGGGCAACCGCTCGCCATGGTGCGTGGCGCCTCGTGGGACAAAGTTGCCACCGTCCGCGCCCGGCTGACTCACAGCCGTCTTTACTTCGTGGAGACGCACGCACAGGCTTTTGAATTGTTGGATCAGGGTGGTGTCACCGCCATTGTCGCCGATCAAACCGTGCTGCACGCCCTGGCCCGTGCCCAAGCGATCTATCACGTCTTTGAGGAACGCTTCAACGAACAGTCTTACGTCGTCGCTGTCCAGACGGGCAATCCTGCACTGCTGGACGCGGTTAAACATGCGCTGAACGCTCTGCATACTGAGGCCGGACAACAGGAGATGTGCCGTCATTACTTGCCCGAGCGAGCCTCTCAACCGCCACACTTCAAAGCGCAGCCGCGCGTCTCACATTATAGCGGTCTGGGACAGGTGCAGGAACGTGGTAAAGTGATCGTAGGTCTGCAGCGTGCCGATCTCCCCTGGATCGATCTGACCCACGCCACCCCCGATCGAATTGGGCTTGATTTCGACTTCGGCCGCGCCCTGGCCGGAGTGATTTTTGGCGATCCCACCTGCGTGGAATTTCGGCGCGCCGCCCTGCCCCGCCCTAACACGCTGCGGACCCGCTTAAGCAAACGTATCGACGAATGGGCGCGGGCCTGGACGATCTTCTCGACGTTTGTCTCTTCAACCTGGTGGTATTTGGGGATGCAGGGCCAGCTGCCCGAGTATTTGTGTCCGCGCCAGTGTGTGGGTCAACTGGACTTTGTTTCCTTCGATTATTACTTCGGCATCAGCGCCCCCACGCCCTCCCAGCTGCGCCGCCTGGCCCGATCGGTGCAGCGCCAGTTCACTCGTACAGCCGTCTGGGCTGGCGGCCTCTATCAAGCGCTGCAGAATTACCATGCCCGGTTCCCAGACTTACCCATCATCATCGCCGAAAATGGATTTGCGGATGAGCCGGCAAGCCAGCACCGCGGTGAACAATTCGCGGCGCACATTCAGGCCGTGCAACGCGCCCGGGCCGAAGGGATTGATGTGCGCGCCTATTGCGTGTGGAGCATCACCTCCAATCGCGAATGGGGCCTGCCGCAAGAAGCCGCGTCCGACTTCGGACTGTACTACGTCGATCTGGATCACGATCCTGAATTGCGGCGGCAAGCGACGCCGAGCGTTGAAGCCTATCGACAGCTGATCGCGAAGCACGGCGACAAGGGATCGACCTGAGTAGAACCCTGATGGACTTTGACCGTAATTACCCCGTCGTCGCGGCAGCGTCAGCCCTGCGTGCTATCGCCATGCGCGCCCCCGCGCAAAGCACGGACAGGGCACCCGCGTACCCATGGCGTTGCGGGTGTGAGGTAGACTTATAGAACAACCTGGAAACTGCTCTAAGCCAAGGATACCTCATGGAACTTGCCCGCATTGTTGTGTTTTTGTTCGGCGCCGCGCTCGCGATCCGCACCATCTACTCGGCCATCCAGACGTTCGTGCTGCCGCGTGCCGCGAATGACGCCATCTCTGGCTTGGTCTTTCGCGGCCTGCGCAGTGCGTTCAACCTTCCCTTGCGAAAAGCCCACACCTACCAACAACGCGATCGCCTCATGGCGCTCTACGCACCGATCGGGTTGCTGCTGCTGCCGCCGGTATTTTTGATCCTGCTCTTCATCAGTTTCGCGCTCATGTATTGGGCCGTGGGGCAGGTTGGCTCATGGACGCAGGCGTTCAAGGTCAGTGGTTCATCGCTGCTCACGCTCGGCTATCAAGCCCCCGCCGATCTCATCGATGGTCTGCTCATGTTCACCGAAGCGGCCCTGGGGCTGATCCTCGTCGCGGTGTTGATCGCTTACCTGCCCACAATCTATGGCGCGTTTCAACGCCGCGAGCAGGCGGTGACCATGTTGGAAGTGCGCGCCGGATCGCCGCCCTCTGCCATCGAGATGATCTTGCGTTATCACCGCATTCACGGTCTCGATCGCCTGACCGATTTGTGGACCGAGTGGGAACGTTGGTTTGCCGACATCGAAGAGAGCCATACTTCGCTGGCCGCGTTGGTCTTCTTCCGATCGCCGCAGTCCGATCACTCGTGGGTTACGGCGGCGGGCGCGGTGCTGGATACGGCCGCCTTGATTCGATCAACCGTCGCTGTGCCGCACGCCGCACAGGCCGATCTGTGCCTGCGCGCCGGCTACCTGGCGCTGCGTCGCATTGCCGATTTCTTCAAAATTTCTTACAATCCTCAGCCACAGCCCACCGATCCCATCAGCATCGGCCGCGCCGAATTTGAGGCGGCCTGTGATGAACTGCTGCGCAACGGCGTGCCGTTGAAACCCGATCGGGATCAGGCCTGGCGCGACTTTGCCGGGTGGCGTGTGAACTATGACACTGTGCTGCTGGCGCTCGCAGCCATCACCATGGCTCCCTACGCGCCGTGGTCGTCCGATCGATCGATCCTGCCCGCCCGGCGGACGAAAAACCAGCGGGCATCTTCCCAATCACAAATGAAGTAGTCCGATCGGGCGTTGTACGTCATCTGTCACGTTAAAGAGATTACAAAGTATACCGTCACCTGCTGCAAAATCGGCTTATAATCTGGTGGTTTTGAGTTCTACTCGCGAGCGAGGCAATCTCGCCGTTACAAAATCACACACATTTTCTCCATAAGGAGTCCCTTAACATGGGCAAACCACAAGTAGTACCCTTTGAACCCACCCACGATATTTATCACTATACGGGCAATCCGCTGGACAAAATCTTCTCGCCCAAGAGCGTGGCCTTGATCGGCGCGACGGAGAAGCACGGCACCGTGGGCCGCACGGTGTTATGGAATTTGATCAGCAGCCCGTTCGGCGGCACCATCTATCCGATCAATCCCAACCGCCCCAGCGTGCTCGGCATCAAGGCCTATCCGAACATCGCCGCTGTGCCGGAGCAAGTCGATCTGGCGATCTTCTGCACCCCCGCCACTTCCATTCCCAATCTCGTCAAGGAATGCGTCGATATGGGCGTGCCCGGCGCGATCGTGATCTCGGCAGGCTTCAAAGAGATCGGCCCGGAAGGCGCGGCGCTGGAAGCGCAGATCATGGAACACGCGCGCCGGGGCAACATGCGCATCATCGGCCCCAACTGTTTGGGCCTGATGAATCCGCACGGCGGCCTTAACGCCACCTTCGCCGCCGACATTGCCAAGCCCGGCAACGTGGGCTTCATCAGCCAATCGGGCGCCTTGTGTACCGCCGTTCTCGATTGGTCGTTCAAAGAGAACGTCGGGTTCAGTGCTTTCGTCTCAGTCGGCTCCATGCTCGATGTCGGTTGGGGTGACCTCATTTATTACCTCGGCGACGATCCCAAGACCAACAGCATCGTCATTTACATGGAAACCATTGGCGATGCGCGCTCGTTCTTGTCGGCAGCGCGTGAAGTTGCGCTCACCAAACCCATCATTGTGATCAAGCCTGGGCGCACGGCCAGCGCGGCCAAAGCGGCGGCCTCGCACACCGGCTCGTTGACCGGCAGCGATGATGTCCTCGAAGCGGCCTTCAAGCGCTGCGGTGTGCTGCGCGTCAATGACATTTCCGATCTGTTCGATATGGCGGAAACCCTGGCGCATCAACCCCGCCCCAAAGGCCCACGCCTGACGATCTTGACGAACGCGGGCGGCCCCGGCGTGCTGGCAACGGATGCCTTGATCATGAGCGGCGGCGAGCTAACGGAAATCTCGCCTGAAACGATGGAGGCCTTGAATCAATTCCTGCCCTCGGTCTGGAGCCACAACAACCCGATCGATGTCATCGGCGATGCCGGTCCAGATCGGTATGCCAAGTCATTGGAAGTGGCCGCGTCCGATCCCAACAGCGACGGCCTGCTGGTCATCCTCACCCCGCAGGCCATGACCGAATGCACCAAGACAGCCGAAGCGCTGGTGCCTTACGCACACAGTACCGGCAAGCCCGTGCTCGCCAGTTGGATGGGCGGCCAGAATGTCGAGCAAGGCATGCAGCTGTTGGGCCAGGCCGGCATCCCCACCTTCGAATATCCCGATACGGCGACGCGCGTATTCACCTACATGTGGAAGAGCGCCTACAACTTGCGCGGCATCTACGAGACGCCTTCACTGGCCGAAACCATCGCGCCGGATCGCGCCAAGGCCGAAGAAATGATCCAGAAGGTGCGCGAATCAGGCCGCACCATCTTGACCGAAGTCGAATCGAAGCAATTGCTGGCAGCCTACGGCCTGCCGATCGTGGAAACCGTGATCGCACGCACCGAAATTGACGCCGTCAAGGCTGCCGACGAAATCGGCTACCCGGTCGTCATCAAGATCTACTCGGAGACCATCACACACAAGACCGACGTGGGCGGCGTGCAATTGAACTTAAAGAACGCGGACGCCGTGCGCACCGCGTATCAACTCATCGAAAACGCCGTGCGTGAAAAAGTGGGCGCCGAACACTTCCAGGGTGTCAGCGTGCAGCCCATGATCAAACTCGACGGCTATGAAGTCATCATCGGCGCCAGCATCGATCCGCAATTTGGGCCGGTGCTGCTCTTCGGGTCGGGCGGACAATTGGTGGAGGTCTACAAAGATCGCGCGCTGGGTCTACCGCCGCTCAACTCCACGCTGGCCCGCCGCATGATCGAACAGACGACGATTTGCACCGCCCTCAAGGGGGTGCGTGGCCGTAAACCGGTGGACCTGGACGCGCTGGCGCAGCTGCTGGTGCGCTTCAGCGAACTGGTGGCCGAGCAGCACTGGATCAAAGAGATCGACATCAACCCGCTGCTGGCGACGCCCGATCGGCTGATCGCACTCGACGCGCGCGTGGTGGTGCACGACAAGAACGTGACCAAAGAACAACTGCCCAAGCTGGCGATTCGCCCCTACCCGCTGAGGTACATCAAGACGTGGGCGACGCCCCAGGGCGAAGCGGTCAACATCCGGCCCATTCGTCCCGAAGATGAGCCGCTACTGGTGAAGTTCCACGAAACGCTCTCGGACCGCAGCGTCTACCTGCGTTATCTGACCAACCTGGAGTATAGCGAGCGCGTGGCGCATCAACGCCTGGCGCGCATCTGCTTCAACGACTACGATCGCGAAATGGCGCTGGTGGCCGAATGTGAGGACTGCAACGGCGGGCCGGAGATCATGGGCGTGGCGCGCCTGAGCAAACACCATCATCGGCCCGAGGGCCAGTTCACCATGCTAATCAACGATCGCTTCCAGGGACGCGGCATCGGCACGGAACTGCTGAAGCACCTGCTCGTTGTGGCGCGTGACGAAAACTTGCAGCGCGTCACGGCGACCATGACGGCGGACAATCACGCCATGCAGCAGACCTGCAAGAAACTCGGCTTCCGCCTCTTCCACGCCGAGGAAGGCAAGATGGTCAACGCGGTGATTGAGCTAGGAAGCGGGAATGGCGGCTAGCGGTTGGTGGTTAGCAGTCAGCATTCAGTGATCAGTGTTCAGCAGTCAGTAGGAAAATCATCGGGGCGGACGCGCCAAGTGTCTGCTCCGATGCTGTTTGCAGCTCAGCGATCAGTTCGATCGTTTATTGAGCTGCTCCGTCTACCCCTGCAGAATATCGATCCGCATCGGGAACAAGATCGTCGAGTTCTTTTCGACGGCGATCTCGGTCAGCGTCTCCAGATAGCGCAGTTCCAGCGCGACGGGTTGCTGCGAGATATTGGCTCCCACACTCGTGAGCTGCTCCGCCGCCAGGAACTCTCCCTCGGCCAACCAAACCCGTGCGCGCTTTTCACGCTCGGCCTCGGCCTGACGCGCCATCGCCCGCTGCATCGATTCTGGCAAACGCACATCGCGCACTTCCACCGCCACCACGGACTTGGCAGAGTCGTTAATCTGATAGAAGACCACCGCATCGACCTCGACGCTGACGTTATTACGCGTGATGATGCGTTGCTGCGTCACGTCTAGCGTGATCACGCGCAGATCGACCCGGTAAAATCGATCGATGACCGGAATGATGAAAGTCAGGCCCGGCCCACGCAACTTCTGCAAGCGCCCAGTCGCAAGACCACACCGTGTTCCCACTCGCGCAACACCTTGATCGCCGCCGCCAGGATAGCGATGACTAACATCGCGATGGCCAATTGAGCACTACGTCTGGCAAAGCTCGATCGGAAAACGTCTCGCTGGTGAGCCACATCCTATCCGATTCTTCAATCGGGCAGAATGCAGCGAAGATCTTTAACGAAGCGCCATCGGCAAGTAGATACCATAGGGATAGAGGTGCAACCGCAAGAGGCTATCCATTCCACTGGCAAAGCCGATCCCGTCGGGCAACATCGACAGCCAACGTGCATCTTCTCCACCGGCAGGCACTGTAGTATAGACCCCATCTTTATAGTGCAAGAAAGCGTATGCCAGCGTCTGGAGTTTGCCCACAGCCCACCATTCGGTAGCGCTGACTTTGCTAATATCAAAGAACGCGATCCAAGCGGGTGTAGGAATCTTGGTCCACGCCCCATTGGTAAAGTGATGCAGTTCAGCAGTTACAGGATAGTTCGAGGTACCCCACCAGTAGTAGTAACCGGTTACCCAGGCTTCCTCAGAGCTAACACCAATGATTCTAGCTCCTATGGGAGCAGTTAAAGTTGGCGCGAAGGGAGACCAGATCCCATGGGTATAGGTAAGGATGCGGCTCTCATCAATGGCCCAACCATAATTTGAATCTATCATCGATATGGAGGTAACACCCCCCATACTTCCAGTAGCATATTGTGATTCGAACGTACCGGCTTGATAATGCAGAATATTTCGAAATGTTCCCACCCAGCCTTCATCCGGCCCGAGCATGGTCAGCGTTTGTACGCCGGAAGTCATGGGCCAGGTCGTCCACGTTCCCGCCGAGTAGCGGGCAAGATAATAAGCAGGTGGCGACCAAGTTCCAAACCATCCTAGTGTTGGACTGACCATATCTAAGGCCGTAATGGGCATGGTGAGAGGGCTGGTATAAGTCGTAACAATGCCGTCCTTCCACTGCTCAATCTGTTGGTTTGCTCCCACACGCCAAACCTCGCTGGAGCTGACTGCATCAAGCGGCCAGGTATCTTGGTGAGTGCCCTGCACGCGTGTCCAATTACCGTCAGTCAAGCGAAGTACCGTGCCTCGATTACCCACCAGCCAGCCATCATTGGTTCCAACCAACTCGATCGAGTTCAGCCCCGAAATCCCGACAGGCACTGGCACCGTTGTCCAATTGACTCCATCGTAATGGAGGATGACCACATCATCATACGACCTTACCCGGTTTCCAATGGCCCAGCCGTCGGTTGCACTTCGCATCTTAATAGCCTTCAACCGCACATCGTCAGACGGACACGCGACGCGAACCCAAACACCACCGGTATAGTGCAACAGCAGGCATTGGTTAAACGAGCTATATGAATTAGAATATTCAGCGTAACCCGCCACCCAACCTTCGGTGGCGTTTAACATGTGGATCGATCTCAGGCTCACGGTGTAAGTTGGCGGCACGCCAAAATCTACCGAGACTGGTGACCACCCTCCACCTGAGTAATGGAGCAAAGTGCCAGGGCCGATAGCCCAGGCTTCGTCAGCGTTGACTATCGTTACTTTGTGAGCACTATACGGCGTATTGACGACGCTCCAGCCCAAGCCATCATATTTCAAGAACTTACCGGAAATACCCACGATCCAACCTATTGAACCTTTAATATCGACATCGTAGAATGCCCGGTTCCAATAACCACCGCCCGGATAGGCTGGCAGTGGCGATCGTTGCCAGTCACCATTCATATGGTGTAACAGCACACTACCATCACAAGCGGTAACAGGTTGCTGACAGGTGCTGTCCCCAACGGCCCAACCTTCCTGCGGACTGATCATTTTTACAGCATTCAAGCTGTAAGTTTCGGTGGGGGGTGTAGCTTGGCTCCAATCGCTTCCGTTGTAATGCATGAGCAAGCCGAAGCTCGACGGGCCGGTTGTTCCCACCGCCCAACCATCATTAGCCGCTCCCAGACTAATGTCGGCGAACTGTCCCTCTTTAGTGCCACTGCCAGAAATCACTTCCCAAGCAGATGACGAGGCAGGAGCTAGGGAAGGAGCATGTTGGGGAGGCGGAGCCCCGTTGGTAGCCGCGTTGGTCAATTGATGCTGGGCACCGATCACCGTCAAGGCCAGGGTCACCAGAAACGCCACGTATAACCATTTGCGAGTCATATCCACCTCTGTTCAAATAGATTTGTCTCCCTGTCAGCTGAATCACGCGTGAAGAGTAGCTCTGACTTTTCTAACCGCCTTTCTCCTTGCATGACGATCGGCAAGGTTGATCGTTGCGCCAACTTATTGAGAGGCTGCAAATAGTAATCACCCAGTGCCAATAGCCAGATCCCGATGAGCAACGCTAGCCCCGCCATGAACAGTACACGCGACTCTTGATGCAAGGCACGCAATCCCAACAACACCAACAGATAAAAGACCGGCGTAATGGCAATTAGATATTTTGGCGAGAAACGCACGCTGGCGCGGGGAAGCAACATCGTCCCTGCCAACGGGACAATCAGCCAGATCAGCAAGATCAAGCGAGATTCGGTCCACGGCGATGTTGTGGCGCGACCAAACGAAGGCTTGGCAAATAGCGATAGCAACCCGGCCAGCGCCAAAAACAAGGGCACCCCGGCAAGGTATAAGGAGAAGGGTGGCGCAATGGCACGCCCGACGCCGAATTCAATCCAGGTACGTGCCAGGATCGACCAGGGATCGAGTACAGTGCTATCCGCTGGCGCCACCACGCGGAGTAACGCATTCTGAACTCGCCACAACCATGGCACTAATGCCAGAACGACTAACGTTTGACCAGCGAAAAAGGTGCCTATCTTCTTCCAGCATAAGGGGAGCGTGGCAAGTAAGAACGCGCCTTGAGCCGCAATGACGAGGAGGGTCACATAGTGCGTGTAGAGACAGATCAAATTCGCCAGTGAACACCAAAACAAATCGACCCACCGAAGTGTCGCGCGCCAGCGCAAAAAAGCATACAGCGACACGAGCATGAGAACCAGGGTCAAGGCATAAGTTCTGGCCTCTTGGGAATAGTAAATGTAGAACGGCGTGAATGTGGCGATGAAGGCAACGCCCAGCGCCAGCCGCACGCCCAATAAACGGCGGCCTAGTTGATAGATCAATGGCACGGTCAGCGTGCCACAGAGCATGGATAAGAAGCGCAAAGCATAGAGTGAGTGACCCGTTAACTCGGCCCAGCCACGCAGAAGAAGATAATACAGTGGTGCGCCGTTCATGCTGGCCAGTGCTACATCCAGCGCAGCGGTTGCTCGTTGGTAAGCGAGATCTTCATCAAACCAAATGGGATGAAAATTCAATCGAAAGAGGCGCAAGCAAAATGCGGTGAGACAGAGCAGATAGGGCATACACGTGATAAGTCGAGAGAGCAGACGGGCATCAATAGACAAGGAGGCCCCGGACAAGAATGACTTCATTGCAGAGAGTTCATTTCAGTGAGGTGAAAAGATCAAGGGAATCCGATGAGTACACGGTAACTACTTTCCTATGTTACCATGTGGTTGGCCTAATTGAAAATCTTGATATACCCATACTACCTAGAGCAAATTGCTACTCGATTGATGCTCAAGCCCCCTTCGGGTGACAATCCGCCCACCTTGCTGGAAGATTTGATTACTGGAACCAACCTGATTTGGGCCACATCTGGAACCTGTCTATAGTATGATGCTCACATTGACTTTACCGTCCACTTTGGGTATCCTATATCCCGCAGTTGCTCTATCTCAATTGACTACCACACCCCATGAATTGGCGCAAAGGCGCAGTTCTTCTCTTAATCATGGCAGGCTGGTTGCCAGCGACTGGATGGCACGCGGCCTGTTCCTTCCCTCTTTCCCACCCGGCAATCCCGCGCGTGTACTCGCCTCCGGGTTTGATCGCAGGGACTGCGCGGCGTTCCACTTCGGCTTATTTGCACCACACAAAACATCAACTCATTTCGAAAGGAAGTGAAAACAATGAAGAAGGCGCTCCTGGTAACAGCTATCGTATTGGTGTTAATCATTGCCTTAACGGCGTTTGCTTCCGCCTCAGCCTGGTCGGGTGGGTTCGGCTAGTGGTTGGTAGTGGCGGATCATGGGCCAACGGTAGGTTTTAGAACGACGTGGCCTGCCTGGCGCTCAGCAGTTGTAGTGTCTTCCTTATGCTGACGGCGATGGTTTTACCATCGCCGTCAATTTTTCTTGCCCGGTGAGACTCCGGGCAACGGCCAAATGCTGTAAAATTCAACCCATGGACACTCATCTACTGCCCTTGGTTATTCGTTTCAATGAGGCCCTTAATGCGCGCGATGTCGATGCGATGATGAGCTTATTAACCCACGACTGTGTCTTCGAGAACACCTATCCGGCACCGGCCGGCACCCGTTATACGGGGCAAGCCGCTGTGCGTGAATTTTGGGCAGACTTCTTCCACAATTCCGCTGAAGCCCGCATCGAGATCGAGGAAATCTTCGGACAAAACGAGCGCGTGGTGATGCGCTGGATGTATCGCTGGACCGATCACGCCGGTCACAGCAGTTATATTCGCGGCGTGGATCTCTATCGCGTGCGCGACGGACTGATTGCCGAGAAGTTGTCCTACGTCAAAGGTTGAGACGTTTCATTTGACCTCCGCGCCGATTACCTCTATACTCCAGGCGTTTCACTACACCTCCTTCAGGAGCTAGTATGCTGCCCGACTTCGAAGCCCTTTTGCAAAAGTACGCCGAGCTCATTATCAAAGTCGGCTTGAATCTGCAACCGGCACAACGCCTGCTCGTCGTCGCGCCCTTGCCCAGCGCGCCGCTCGTGCGCCAGGTCGCGACGAGCGCCTATCAACATGGAGCGCGCCTCGTTGAAGTCTTCTACGTCGATGAGCAGCTGCTCTTGACTCGCTTCCAGCATGCGCCGCGCGACTCCTTTGATGATGAAATTCTCTGGCCGTGGAATGTTGCCTTTCAATATGCCCAACAGGGTGATGCCGTGTTGCAACTCGCCGGCACCGATCCTGATCTCCTGAAAGGACAAGACCCAGCGTTAGTGCAGGCGTACACGCTGGCACGCAGCCAGGCCCTGAAACCCTTCAGCCTGGAAGTGGCTCGCAACAATCTAAACTGGCTCATCGCCAGTTACGCCAGCGCCAGTTGGGCGGCCAAAGTTTTCCCCGATCTTCCGGGCGATCAGTGCGAAGACCGTTTGTGGCAGGCCATTTTTGACATTTGCCGTGTTACGCAACCCGATCCGATCGCGGCGTGGCAGCAGCATCTCCAACAACTGGCGCAATGGCGCACGCATCTGACGCAGAAACAATATGCGGCCTTGCACTACACTGCGCCCGGTACCGATTTAACGATTGGCCTGCCGTCCGGTCACATCTGGATGGGAGGCGATGTACGGACGCCACGCGGCATGGCCTTCGTTCCCAACATGCCAACCGAAGAAGTTTTTACCGTGCCGCACAAGGAAAAAATCCACGGCACCGTCAAGGCTTCCAAACCGCTCAGCCATAACGGTACACTGATCGAGAATTTCAGCCTCACTTTTGACGAAGGACGTGTGGTCGATGTGAAAGCCGAGTCCGGTGAAGCAGTGCTGCGTAATTTGATCGCCACGGATGAGGGCGCGGCCTCCCTGGGTGAAGTGGCCCTGGTGCCCTACAGCTCACCGATCTCGTTATCGGGTCTGCTGTTCTTCA